>JANQHS010000098.1 GCA_028282565.1 Cytophagales bacterium
GAAATCACCTCGGGAACGGTAGACATTCCAACAGCGTCTGCACCGATGGTTCTGATATACTTATACTCTGCCGGGGTTTCGAGAATAGGCCCCTGGACCGCTGCATAAACACCTTTATGCAGACCAACACCAATTTTTTCCCTGAAGGCCAATGCCCGGTCCACCATTTGCCTGCTATAGGCCTCGCTCATATCCGGAAATCTGGGACCCAGATCATTATGATTTGGCCCTCTCAAGGGTGTATCCGGAAGCAGGTTAATATGATCTTCAATGATCATCAGATCACTTACTTTTTGCTCGGGATTTAACCCTCCCGCCGCATTCGAAATAAACAGTGACTTGATGCCCATCAAAAGCATAATTCTTACAGGGAAAACCAGTTGCTCCATGGAATATCCTTCGTAAAAGTGGAACCTTCCCTGCATGACAACGACTCTCTTGCCCTGCAAGGAGCCAAACAGCATTCTGCCCTTATGGCTTTCCACCGTAGAAATAGGAAAGTGCGGTATATCACCGTAGGGTATGGATTCAACAACATCAACCTCATTGGCCAGGCCACCAAGGCCAGTGCCCAAAATGATCCCTACCTCGGGTTGCCAATTCCTGATCCCATTCAGGAAATCCAGGCTTTCTTTTAACTCCTTCATTTACTTTGAGATCTTTTCCAGACCGGCGTTCCCATCCTTGTTTTCGAAAGGCACCACCACGGCATCGGTTGAGGAGGAAAACAGAATTCCCGGAAAATACAGATTGCCCGGATTTATCAGTTCCATAGTCTTTTCCTTGGGATCCAGAGCATAGTAATAGTCAAAGTCCACATACTTCAACCATGAGTTTTTTGAAATCCCCCTGAGGTAAAAACCGATCCTGTCGCCACCCTTAAAGTCGGTATTGAAATTGGGAAGAAAGGCATATTTGTCGAGCGATTGTTTTCCTTCCTTGGGGATCCAAAATGACCACCTCAGTTCGTCATAGATATTAAAGGAAAACAGCCCCATCATGCCGTCCATAATCACGGATTTCTGGGCTATGAACTCTGACGGAGCATCAATTTGCCAAGGAAAATACTTCTTCCCACTCGACTCGATCATGACCTCTTCTATCCCAACAAGCAATTCCTCCTCATTAAATGCCCTGAAAAAAACAAGATGGAAATCGTCCCAGTCAAGGGCCTTGCCATAATTTGAAATATTGATGCTATCCACCTTTTCCTTGATCTCATCATTGACCTGATAGAAATGCACCCTTTCCACTTCAGCATCATTAAAATTGAATTTGGCATAGAATATCCCCTCAAACTCGCCTTCATAATCTACTCTACAAGCTACAAATACCGTTCTGTTGTCTTGGAAGTTCAGGATAAAATCATCTCTCATCGCATGGCCAGGAGGCACCTGCAAAAAATCAAAGTCCTGCAGGCTGGAATCAAATCTGACCAGTTCCATTAAGCCGAGGGCGTCCGTATTGAGTACATATACCTCTGCCTTATCATTGATGTAGATCCCAACATTTACCCTCGCCTCGTCTATCCGCATGGACTTCTTCGAAAGCACTTTCATTTCCGAGTCGATCCAGATCAAATTGGCTTCCAAATGTTCCTGGCTATAGTCGAACCTGTAGAGCAGCAGATTGTTTCCGGAAGGAGATCGGGAGAGATAATATTTCAACTCAAAAGACACATGGGTCTGCGGATCCCTGAAAGACTCCAGGGCCTTTTCGAAGCTCTGAAGTGTTGCTCCTTTCTCTTCGTTTCCCGCCCATTCACCTATACTTATGTTGTCGAAATTATACTCGTCGGATTCCAATTGGCTATCAAAATCAAGCAAGAGCGCTCCTGAAGACGATGTGCCATCTTCTCGATTGATCTGATTAAAAAAAAGGAAAAGTCTTGTTCCATTAGCAACGAAGTCAACAGGAAACCAATCCTGAGGCTTTTCAAGCTCAATAGAATTGACCAATGAGCCGGAACCGTCCACAAGATTGACAAAGAAAAAATTCGATTCCGTTCCCGGTTTCTTGGTCAGGTAAACCCGGTACCCATCGAGTTCCTTACCCTGCCCGACAAATGATGCATTGATAGGGCTAAATCCCCCTTGAAAAAAAGTTTGGGAATGAGACTGGGCCATGGCACAAACCCAGATTAATAACAGTAGTATGGAGGATCTCATCGTCTAGTAGGAAACCGACCAGCCCATTGGCAATCTTGCCCACAGACCTTTTTTGGCGTTTAATTCCTTTGCTTGTGCTAATAACGGATATAAAACGCCCAATTCCTTGACCAAACTGTTTTGTTTTAGGTTGGTATTAAATCCCTCGAACATCCTTTCAAAATAATGCTTGGGTGCGGGGTAATACCGGACCTTGTATTCGTCAGCCTCAGCCAATTCCGCTGCTTTGGCGATAGCACTGTTGACATCACCCAACTCATCGACAAGACCAAGTTCCAAAGCCTGCTTTCCCGTCCACACTCTGCCTTGCCCAACCTCATTGATCTTTTGGGGAGTAGTGTTCCTTCCTTCCGCGGCTTTGGTGATAAAATTTGAATAGAAATTATCAGCGTAGGTCTGAATGATCTCTCTCTCCTCATCAGACAAATGATGCATCGGACTCATGATGTCAGAATAGGCTCCTGTTTTGACATTGTCTCTCGTTACCCCAAGCTTGTTGCCAAAAAAGTCGGTCATATCAAACAAGAGAGCAAAAACCCCGATTGAACCGGTGATGGTATTGGGCTCGGCAAAAATATAATCCGTACCCATGCTGATATAATAACCACCCGAAGCTGCAAGATCAGACATAGAGGTGACCACAGGCTTTTCTTCTTTCAGCAATTGCAATTCACGCCAGATATCATCCGAAGCAAGACCACCACCGCCAGGAGAATTGACCCTGAGCACGACAGCTTTTACCCGATCGCTGTTTTTCAGCTTTTTGATCTCCTTGATCAGCGATTCCGATCCAATGACATCCTCATCGCTTCTGCCATCACGGATCTCACCATCAGCAATCAATACCGCGATCCGGTCTCTGGTATCAGGCTCGTCATAAAGGTCCTTATACTTGATGTATGATTTGAGTTTAACGAGAGGATACTTTTCATCCGGGTCCAAACCTGCCATCATCTTCATTTTTTGATAGCTTTCATCACGATAAACCACCCCATCCACCAATCCAAGTTCCTCGGCATCCAATGGTTTCCTGGCAAGCATGCTATCGGCGATCAACTGCAATTGGGGAAGATCGATACCCCTTGAACTTGCTATCTGTTGCATGTAATGCCCATAAAGTGAATTGACAAGCTCCTCGGTCTGCCTTCGGTTTTCTTCGCTCATGTCCGACCTGATAAAGGGCTCCACGGCACTTTTGTACTTTCCTACCTTGAATACCTCAGGCTTTATTTCAAGTTTTTCAAGGGATCCCTTAAAAAACGCAAGTTCGACATTGGCGCCATTGAATTCGAGTATTCCGCTGGGATTCAGGAAAACCGAGTCTGCCACTGAGGCAAGATAATATCCAGCTTCACTCAGGAAATCCCCATAGTAAATGATCGGTTTACCGGTAGCCTTGAAGTCCAGCAATGAATTTCGGATTTCATGGGCTTTGGCCATCCCTCCGGGAAAACCTGAAAAATTCATGTATATGGCTCTTACATTTTCATCCAGGGAAGCGTTTTTGATCGACCTGATAATATCGTTGACACCCATACCCTCTTCAACCGGAGCGAAGGGGATATCCAACCCGTCGAAAGGATCCTCCATTCCCTGCTCACGTATGGGTTGGTCGAATGAGATCTGTAGAAAAGATGCCTCTGTCAGCGCCTTGGGCTGAGAACTTTTTCCGGCCGTTGAGGCAATTCCGATCAGTACGAAAAATGAAATGATGCTGAAAAGAAAAAGAGCCAGGAACGATGCCAGAGTATATTTTAGAAATTGCACGACTGTTTATTTTAACTTCAAAATTATAACCAATCCGATAAAGTACCTTAGTAACCTTGCAGAATGAATGAGAGTTTTCTATTAACGGGTTCCAATCTTGGTAACAGGCCGCTAAACCTGCAAAGATCTTTGAGCCTGCTTTCTGAAAAAGTGAGGATTCTTGCGGTATCATCAATATATGAAAGTGAATCATGGGGAAAGGAAGATCAGCCAAACTTCCTGAATCAGGTTCTGCAGATCAAAACAGAAAAAGAACCCTTGGAGCTTCTAAAAATTACCCAGGGGATTGAAGATGCTCTTGGAAGAAAAAGAGTCGAAAAGTGGGGCTCCAGGCTAATCGACATAGACATATTGTTTTTCGAGAAAGAAATACTACAAGAGGATCAATTGGTGATCCCTCATCCGCAAATTGCCAATCGAAAATTCACCCTTGCCCCCCTAGCGGAGATTGCACCGCAACTCATTCACCCTATCCTGAAAAAGGACATTCAAACCCTTCTGTCAATCTGCAAAGACCCCCTGAAAGTCTGGAAATCGGATCAAGATATAGAAGCCACTTCGACCTCTCTGTGAATCTTTTTTACCAACCCCTGCAAAACCTTTCCCGGACCGGATTCTACGAACTCACTCCCTCCATCCGAGACCATATTCTGAACGGTTTGAGTCCAGCGAACAGGAGCAGTCAATTGTGCAACAAGCTTTCCTTTGATCTCCTCCGGATCGGTGGATGACTGCGCATCGGTATTCTGATAAATTGGACAGATGGGAGAGTTGAATTCCGTCTGACGGATCGCCTGCTCAAGTTCTTCCCTTGCCGGCTCCATAAATGGAG
>JANQHS010000158.1 GCA_028282565.1 Cytophagales bacterium
CTGTAAAACGAGATGGAATGCTTGGTAGACAATTCCTCAAGGTATTGTCGAGGTCAATAATCCACTCAATTCTTGCGCTCAAACCCACCCTGATCCATCAATACGCTGCCTCTTTCAGTCTGATATTCCGAGGATGTAAAGCCCAGTAGACAGCTTAGAAAGAAGGGCTGGTTACTTAGGGGCAAATACTGAGCTACTCTTTTTTCGACCCCATTTATTGTAGCTGATCTTTTTAAGCTCATCAATTAGCAGGAAACAAATCGTAATGTTTCCACATATAGGAAACTAATGGTAGCGTTTCCACATATAGGAAACAGATAGTCTCGTTTCCATATATAGGAAACGCAGGTTAATTCTTAAATTTGAGTTAAAGGGCATAGGATTATGAATAAAGCAGAAAAGAACTACTTCATCCTAATGGCAGATGTAAAAGATAGCCGAAGAGAGAATACTGATATAATATCTCCATTAAAGGGATTAGTAACAGCCATAAATAGAAAATTCAAGAAGGAAATCCTATCCCCTTTGACAATAACACTTGGGGATGAATTCCAAGGGATAATGAAAGACCTGCAAACATCATTAGCAGCAATAATTGAACTAGAAGAGTTGATCATAAAAGATGAAATAAATTACAAGTTGAGGTACGTACTGAATTATGGTCCAATCGATACCAAAATAAACCCGGAGAATGCACATGAGATGTTTGGGGAGGGTTTAACAAAGGCAAGAGAAGCTTTGGATAAAAGTAAAAAAACCGGTTCCAGATTTACATTATATTTTCCCAATAATGAGACTGAATTGATCTTAAACGACCTGTTCTTTATCCTTCAAAACTATATTGATAATTGGGATAAAACCGATTATAAATATTTGAAAGCATACTGGGATAAAAACTCGTATCGAGGACTAATTGACTCAACCGGATATACAAAATCAGGGGCCTGGAAAAAAGCAAAAGCATTGGAAATAGGGAATTATTCCATCATCAAAACAGTAATTTGGAATTTGGGAAAGACATTAGATGTTAGCTAATTCATTGTTAGCCATAGTAATGGTTCTTGTAGGGGAAATAATTTTGATCCCGGTCTTCAAAATGATTAACTCTTACTTCTTAGGGAAAAACAGTTCACTTTCAGGCGTATCGATAATCAAAGGGGTACTAGAGAGAATCTTTATTTTTGTTGGATTAATCAATGGTATACCTCTTGTCCTTGTACTACTGGGAGCATTAAAAGTAGGAACCAGATTAGAAGGCAGTTCCCGGGAGAAGGTATCAAATGACTATTTTCTAACAGGAAACCTGGTTTCGTTTTTATTGGGTATTACATACTCAATTGTATACCTCGACTATCGAATAGATATTTTGAAGTTTTTTGCCTGTTAAGGTCCTGCCTAAGCAGTTTATTAAAAGCTCCTGACCTCCACAGACCTAATCCCTGGCTTCAACCTAGCCCTAAGCCCACCAGATGACCGAGCAGAATCTATATTTTTTGAGTCCACTTCATTTGTTGAATTTGAAGAGGGAAAAGAAGAGCAGGAAGAGTTTTGTACAAGGATAAATGCAAAAGTCCGGGTAACCCTTTGGATACCGAGCTCAAATCCAATGCCATGGCTTTACCCGATCGTATATAGCAAACTAAAGAGCTCTTCAGGCCCGGGGTTCAAGCTCTCCCGGGCCATCATCTTTGAAGAGCCTGAACTTTCTAGGATTCGGGTTCTTCGGCGGTTTCTTCCCCCTTCAGATACTTATCCAAAAAGGTCAACACCTTGCCGTATCCATTGATCTCGTTCTCTTTCTTGACGAATCCGTGACCTTCATCCGGGAAAACCACATACTCGACAAAAACACCATTGGCCTGCACCGCCTCAACGATCTCATCGGATTCAACCTGAAGCACCCTAGGATCATTAGCTCCCTGGAGTACCATGATCGGGTTCTTGACATTTGAAGCGTGGAAAAGCGGCGAGATATTGTAAAGCCTGACCGAATCCTCGGTATTGGGATCGCCCATTTCCGTATAAAGCGCCTCTCTGAAGGCTTCCCAATAGGGCGGAATGGATTTCAATGTCCTCAACCAATTGGTCACTCCGAAAATGTTCACGCCCACATTGAATTCATCAGGGGTAAATGTCATAGCGGCCATAGTCATATAACCCCCATAGCTTCCTCCTATGATCCCGATCTTCTCGCTATCGATATAGTCCTGGGATTGCAGCCATTTCTTACCGTAAATACAATCCTGAAGGTCCTTCTCACCATGGTTTTGGTCATCCATTTTATAAAACGTCTTTCCATAACCCGAGCTACCCCTGTTGTTTACGGCAAGAATAGCATAGCCATGATTGACCAGGTATTGGATCAGGGAGAAATACCCTACCCTGCTTTGTCCACCCGGACCTCCATGTACCCAGACCAGAGCCGGAACCTTGTTATCAGCAGAGGCGGTAAGGGGTTTATAATAGATCGCGGGAATCTCAAGTCCGTCAAAAGAAGGATAGCGGACAACTTCGGCGGAAACCAGATCGTCAGAGTTGATATCCGCATTAAGATTCTCAGTCAGTTTTTTCAACTCAGCAGTCTCTATGTTGTAGACGTACAGGTTGCCCGGTGCTTTCGAGGTGGAAACATATAACCTCATCAGGGTTTCACTCTCCGAGATACCCACAGAGGAAATATCGCCATCTTCGATCGAGGGAAGATCAACTTCCTGTCCCGTACTGTTATCGATCATGACAAGGCTGTTCTTCCCATCCTCGTTTATGGCGATCACACGGTACTTTTCATTTTCACTCAGATAGCTATAGCTCACGTCCCAATCGGTCTCAAAGATGGTTTGCTTCTCCCCTGTCTCGATCTCGTATTGTACCAAGTAGGAGAATTCCTTGCCTACATCGGTTTGGTAATAGAAATATTTGCTGTCCTTGCTGAATCCCGAGCTGAAATAGTTTCCGGGCTCCTCATCGGAAGAGATCTCGGTCATTTCTCCGCTTTCCCGTTCCATCAGGAACAGTTTTGATTCAGAAGTAGTCACGGGCTGGCCTATGCTAAAGTATTTTTCGTCATCAGAGATATCCCCGATATCCAGGCCGTTATCATTCTGGTAGATCATTTCCGAAGACCAGTCTCCGATGTTCATTTTGTATAGGTCGAAGAACTGGGGATCCCTTTTGTTCGAGTAATAATACATGAACTGATTATCTGCACTCCAGCCTCCAAAGCCAACTTTCTCATTCTCTCCCGGGGTGAGGTCCGTAGAGCTGCCATCTTCGTTCAGTAGGTAGATATGATCGATCTCATTTCCACCTTTGTCGGCGGAATAGAGGATCTGCCCGGTGCCCGGGACATAGTCGACTGCGAAGAAGGACTCTTCAGTAGAGTTGGTCACCTGGGTCTTTGAACCATCGGTAACACTGATCTCATAGAGATTGAAAATGCCGGACTCATCGCTATGGACAAGAAATTTTGTCTCGTCGTTCGAAAAAGCTCCTCCACCAATACGTGTATTCTGGTAGAATTGCTCAATCGAGTACTGCTGCGGAACATAGGTTTCTTCCTTAGGCGCCTCGGCGCAGGAGCAGAATAGGGCGATGCAAAAAAGAATGGATAATTGAGATTTCATTTGACTTAGTTTTTCTTAGAGAAGGCCAAAATATGCCTTTTGTTCAATTAATCGCAACAAAAAGGGGAGCATTCCGCTTCGGACAAAGCCATGGAGAATTGAACCCCGGGGAGTGCAGCATTGCGGGCGATTAGAAGAAGGATTTTGCCAACTGAAACGGGATTTCCCCGCAATCGACTTGGGTATAATCGATTTGACAAAGCATTTTTGCCCATATGAAAGTCGGGATCGTTGGTGGAGGAGCCGCGGGTTTCTTCACTTCTATATGGGTCAGGGAAAACCATCCAAACAGCCAGGTGACCATACTGGAGAAGAGCAACAAGATCTTATCCAAGGTCCGCATCTCGGGAGGCGGGCGTTGCAATGTCACCAATGCCGAACCCTCACTCAGTGCCCTGGCCAGGGCTTATCCCAGGGGTTCAAAACTGCTCAAGAAGGGTTTTCACGAATTCAATAACCGTGATTTTATGCGCTGGCTTGAAAACGAAGGTGTGGAACTCAAAACCGAAACCCATGGCCATGTCTTTCCCAAAAGCAACTCATCCCAAACCATCATCGATTGCCTGAGCGGCAAGGCCGAAAAGCTAGGTGTCGGGGTTCGAAAGAATTGGCCTGTTTTGGAGATCAAGCCGGGCCCTTCGGGCTTGACGTTAAGATCTAAAAACGAGGATCTCAAATTTGACAAGCTCATCGTGGCCTGCGGCGGAAGTCCCAAGAAGCAGGGATTGGATTGGCTGGAAGCATTGGGCCATAAGATCATCCCTCCGGCCCCTTCCCTTTTTACGTTCAACATTCCCGGGGATCCCATCATCGCATTGCAGGGACTCTCAACCAAGAACACCAGGATTCGCATACAATCCAGCAAACTCATGTATGAGGGGCCAGCCCTGATCACCCATTGGGGCATGAGCGGACCGGCGGTTCTGAAGCTCTCCGCCTTCGGGGCTCGATATCTGCATGATCTGGACTATCGCTTTGGCATTCAGGTCCATTGGGATTCACAATTTTCGCAAGAAGAAACCCTTGATCTACTGCTTGAAAGCTCAGATTCCAAAAGAATGAAGTCTATTGCCAACTTTAATCCTGTCGATATTCCCAAGCGGCTTTGGCTTCATCTGATCGACAAATCAGGCCTGGACTCGAGAAAGCCATGGGGCGAATTGGGAAAAAAAGGGATCAACAAACTGGCGAACACACTTTGCAATGACCGATACCAGGTGCAGGGAAAAACCACCTTTAAGGAAGAGTTTGTCACCGCCGGTGGCATAAGCCTGGAAAGCATAGATCCAAGGACCATGGAAAGCCTTGCAGTTCCGGGTCTCTATTTCGCAGGAGAGATCCTGGATATCGATGGCATCACAGGGGGTTACAATTTTCAGGCCGCCTGGACCACGGCCTTTCTTGCCGCAAAACTGCTCTAGGCCAAAAAACTCTTCATGGTTTTCCGGGGGGCTTGTCTGTTAAGGGTCCTCCCGATCTTCAAAGAGTGATATCCGTCTGCATTTACGTTGACGGCGATCATCCTATCAAACCAAATGTTTCTATCTATTTCGGCCACATCCTCAACATCAAAACCGAAGCCATTAGCCATGAAAAAATGCATTGTATTTCTCCTGGGCATATTTATCGCGTTCACAAGTCTGGCACAAAGCGATGACGAAGCGCTGATCCCGGCCCTCGATGAAGAAGAGTACAGACCCCTGAAGCTTGACCTCAACCAAACCGGTTCCCAATACATACGATTTCTCATTTGGGGGCAGTTTTGGCTTCGAGGTCAGCAGAATGATCAGGGTGATTATTATGCAAATGTATCCATTCGACGGATGCGTATGCTGACCTATGCCCAGGTAAGTCCTCGGTTTATGATCCTCATGCATTTCGGCCTGAACGGTCTCAACGACCGCACAATGGACCCACTTGGCACAGGAGCCCTCGGACCTCAGTTGTTCCTGCATGATGCATGGTCGGAGTTCCAGGTCGTACCTGAGAAACTGGTGATGGGAATAGGCCTGCACTATTGGAACGGGATATCCCGTCTGACGAATCAGAGTACATTGAACTTTCTCACACTGGACAACTACAGGCGGGCCTGGCCCACATTGGGTCTTAGCGATCAATTTGCACGGCATCTGGGAATATTCGCCAATGGCATGTTGGGTGGATTTGGCTACCGTCTTTCCGCCAACTCCAACCTGATCAACTCCCTGGATGTCAACCGTATACCGGAGGCACCCAATAACCAGACGCTGTATACCGGGAAGTATGAATTCGAAGATGATGCGCGATGGTCCTATCAGGGATATTTTGAGTATCAGTTTCTCGATCGGGAATCCGACAAGCTACCCTATAAGGTTGGTTCCTACCTGGGTAAGCACCGGGTTTTCAACATCGGTACCGGATTCTTTTACCACCCCAATGGAAGCATCACCTATCGGATTCCGGAGAGCTCCGCTGACAGTGTCAGAGTTCAAAATGATGTATCGCATTTCGCTGTGGATGCTTTCTATGATTCCCCTTTGGGCAAGGGCGCCATCACAGCCTACGCCGCGTATTACTTCTTTGATTATGGACCGGATTATACCCTGGGCTCGACCTATGGAACAGGAAGTTCATTTCTCGTTCAGGCAGGCTATCTCATTCCGGGAACCTATCATAAGTTTCGGGTTCAGCCCTATATGGCTTTGAACACTTCAAACTTTGATGCCTTTGATAACGGCGGGAACGGCCTGCGAACCGGTGTGAATTTTTTCCTGGTAGGCCATCATGCCAAGTTCACCCTCGAATACGAAGCCTTCAATCCCGACTATACCGGGCCCAGGCCGGATTCGAGAAATTCGATTACACTTCAGGCCCAGGTCTATCTATAGAACAAACACAGGAAGAGTTTGTAATCTTTTCTTGACAGATCAATGAGCCAGTGCATTGACCTCCAGAGCTCCATCCGAGAGACTCTTGTAACTTTTTCAAGAGGATCCCGTCATCCTATTGATAAAACTACTCCAACCGTGCAGCTAGCCTACCCTACATTCCTACGCAAGGTAAAAGCCATGAGATATCCTGGCTTATTGACCGCAACTTTGACATTTACAGTTTTGATGTTCCCGGGTTATCCGGGCATGGCCAAACGAAAATGCAATTGCCAAAAAGTTATGGAGAGCCTGACCGCCTCGGTAGAAGTCAA
>JANQHS010000194.1 GCA_028282565.1 Cytophagales bacterium
CCGCAGGTTGGGGCCCAGTTGAAAGTGGATGAAACGGCGCCATTGCCTGAAGCGGAAGGAAAAGTGGCCAGAGGGCCTGTGTATCCGTTGGTACCATCCAGGATATCCCCTTCCATGAAGATCTCAATGGAGTCATTGTTATCGTCGGTGACATTGACATTGAAGGTGAGGATATCACCCTCGTTCATGTCGATGTTGGCTGTTCCGTTGATGGTGGGGATCGGGTTTCCATTGACAACCACATCATCGGCTTCAGGTGGATCGTTGGGCGCACATGTACGAACAAAAAACTGTAACTCTCTTCTTGTAGTACCGATCAGATCTTCTACTCCGTCGTTGTTGATATCCCTATATTCTTCGATTTCGATAGTGAGGTTATACTCTCCGTTGTTTGGAGCATAGTATTCGGTGAATCCATTGGTCGAATTGATGAATGCGTAACTACCGGGGCCAAAAGGATTGATGAGAGAATGACCCGCTGACCAAGGAACGGTCGTGATTAATGAAGGGTTATAGTTGAATGGGGCGGTGGGTTGAGGGTTGCCCGGGCCTGCATCCTGGGAGTTATTGTTGTCGACAAACTTGTAAACCAGGAAGTCACCATCCGGGTCGGTGGCGTTGTTGGAAAGACTTGTGGTATCTCCGGCGCATAAGAAGGGTATGGCCAGATCATTGAATTGCGGAGATGTATTTCTCACAAAATTGGGTGCCATGGAGTTCAAGAAAATGTTCCCGGTACTACCAGGGGCAACCAGGTTGTCGATCACATTATTACGGCAACAGACTTCATACCAGGTAAAATATTCTGAAAATGTTCCTGGTAGTAATACAGTATCCCTGAATTCATTCAGGGTTAAGGACAGGTTTCCGAGACCAGGGACCGTACAACCCGGAGGGAGGTCTGGCGTCACCGGGGCGGAATCAAACCTCTGTAGGTTCCTGTTATTTCCAACCCTGGTATTGGTGGCCTTGTCATAAATCCCTGTATTTATATCGGGAATCCCGTTGGGAAAATTTGAATTGTCATCCGTATAGATCGCATACTTGATCTCATATTGGAAATTGGATCCAACCTGACCTAAAAAGGTGTAGGTTACCTCACCACCCATGACATGGGTAGCATTCGACGCGAAGGGTACAATGCCCAGGAGTAGGGCAAGGAAAAATCTTTTCATGTAGAGATTATTTTAAGATCACCTTAAATATTCCAGTGTCATCGCCATGACTCACCTGTAGGATATAGAGTCCTGGCTCAACAGTTGAAAGGTCGATCCTGTTTTGGACGAAGTCCAATTGTTCGAGGATTTTTGTCCCCCTGCTATCAAAAAGTCCTAAATCCAGTTCCCATTCACCAGGGAAATCCAAATTCAGGTAATTTTCAGCGGGATTTGGATATACGCGAACCTTTGACTTGATCAAATCATCCAGGCCGGATGGATTTATGAATACGGCATAATCTTCAACCTGTCCGTATTCAGGCTCTATACAGGCTCCCGGGGCAGGAGAACCACTTTGATCAGCAACAATTCTAAGCCTTACAAATTGAGATTGGGCACCAACGGAGGATGGGACCGTAAAATTTCCAAGGTGATTTCCATTGATCGTAGGACCATTATAGATGTTTTCGTCTGCATCATCAAAATCGCCATCGTTGTTATAATCGATATACAAACTTACCCTTCCGAAATAATCGGTTCCTGTATTTACAAAGAAACCATAGGTACTCCCCACGGTAATGGTTGTGGTATCCGCACAGGTGAAATCCTCGTAATTCTGAGTGATGGTACTCCAATTGTCAATGTTTTCCATTTGGAATCTGTATATGCCAAATTCCTGGTTTGTAAACTGGGTTTGAGGGTAACAACTTGCCAAGGGAATTGAGCTGATTCCGGTCACTTCAATGTAAGCAAGCTTTACCAGTGTATCCGAGCCAAAACCATTTTTGGCGATCAGGGTAACGTCATAAAAACCGGGGGAGTTGTATTGGTGTGCGGGGTGCTCTTCAGTAGAATTTCCTCCGTCTCCGAAATACCATTCAAATCCGGTGGCATTCGGGAAGGAATTGTTTTTGAATGCAACCTGTCCACTACAGGAGATCCTTTGATTGGTTTCGAAAAATGCAACAGGACTGGAATTGCTCTCTCCAATGTAGACGCCATAATCTTCGATTTCTCCGTTGAGGACATCTGTACAAGCTTCAGGCGCAGGAGGGTTGAGGAAATCTACTTCGGACATCACTCTCATTCTGAGAACCTGATTCTGTACGGCTGTTGCGGGTACCACAATCGCGGATTGGTGAACTCCGGTGGTGGTGGATGTCATGACCTTCTCGTTGGAGGTAAAAGTTCCGTTATTGTTGTAATCGATCCAAACCCCGACTTTGCCCGCAATGGTGGTCCCGGTGTTTACTGACAATATCGAGGCTGATCCGGAGGGAATATAGGCTACCTTATCACATGAAAAGTCCGTATAAGCTGTGTTGGCCAAGGTGGTGTTGTTTACATCGCCAAGGGTCACGTTGAGGATTCCATTCGGAGAAACCGTTGAAGAGGTAGGAGTGCAATCAATCAATTTGGCTCCAAATAGACTGGTGACACTTACAACGTTTGAGCTTGAATCACAACCAAATTGATTGCATGCCACAAGACTTACGGTGAATTGTCCTGTGCTTGTATAGTTGTGCTCAGGGTTCTGGATTGTCTCGGTCTGCCCATCTCCAAAGTACCAGGTCCAACTGGTGGGATTAAACCCACTTTGGTCATTGAATTTGATCGATCCGGAACATGAAACAGTATCATTGACGGAAAAAGCCGAAACCGGTGGGGCCTGTGGGGCGGTAATGTACACAGTATAATCCTCCGTCTGTCCTATCCAAATTGGACCACAGGAAACAACAGGTTGGGCATTTGCATCATTACTTACTCTCATCCTCAATGGATGGTTGAGTACAATTGTTCCGGTGAGAGGAATGGATAAAGTGCCTGTCTGTGTTCCGTTTCCTGTGCTGGCGAAGACCTCTTCAGTCGTGGCAAAATTTCCGTCGTCATCGAAATCGATCCACACCCTGTACCAAAATGAACTAAAGGTCTGTGAAGACTGAATTTCTACCGGATAAGATTGTCCCTGGACAAGACTGGTATTTGCTTCACATGCAAAATCTTCATAGTCAGGGCCGTTGTTCGGACTGGAGTAGTTGATTGTATTCAGTTTGAAGTTCGTGATCTTATTGTGGAGAATTGGTGCAACCGTGTTGGTTGAGCAATTTGGCAAAGCCGCTCCCTCGTTGTAAGAGAGTTGTTGAGAGACCGAATCACAGCCATTAGTGTTGCAGACCACAAGAGATACGGTGTATGTTCCAAAATTAATATAAGTATGGCTGGGATTCTGAACTGTGTCGGTTGTTCCGTCTCCAAAGTACCAGGTCCAACTGAACGGTGCATTCAAACTTTCGTCAAAGAAATTGACACTATCCTGACAGGAGTTGACCTGATCATGGGAGAATGCGGAAGTGGGTGGAAAGGGATTCGGATTCATGATCACCGAGTAATCCTCTGCCTGACCTCTTGTGAGATTGGAGCAGCCATTAAAGAAATTTCCAACCGCATCACTCTTAACCCTCATTCTTAGAGGCTGTGAATGAGGAGCCATAGATGCAGGGATCAAAATATTGCCGGTGTACGGAGAAGTGGTGTTGAGGGCCTCAACCAACAGCTCGTTGGCATCATCAAAATCACCGTCACTGTTCAGATCCAGGTATATTTTTAAATCTTCCGGCTGAGTAGTGTTGAGTTCTACGGTAATTGGAACGCTTAGACCTTCCGTGACTTCGGTATAATGAAGGCAACTGAAGTCCTCATATCCTACGGAAGCATCTGAAGAGGTATTGTCGATATCGCCAAAAATCACTCTTGTGATACCATAACCACAGCAATAGGCATTTGTTATTGGGCTGCATGTAGCCGAAACAGGCTGAATTCCATGCCTGATCACGAAATCGGTAATCGTGATACTGTCCGAGCCATTGGCATTGCTCGCGATCAATGTGACATCAAAAGTATCATTGGACGTATAGGTATGCAGGGGGTTCTGTACGGTATCGGTGCTGCCATCACCAAACCTCCACAACCAGGAATCAGGTCCATTGGTGGATAGATCGGTAAACTGTACGACCCCGTCGCAGGACGTGAGCGGATCGCCTGAAAAAGAAGCAGTCGGCGGTGATGCATTCACAAGAGCAACGATCTTATAGTCCTCAACCTCAGAGTATTCTCTGTCTCCGCATGGTGTGGGCAAAGGATTTGGAGCGCCTACCCACTCCGCAGCTACCCTCATCCTCAAAGCGGTATCGGTGACGGTATTTGAAGGAAGCTGTATTACTCCCGTATGAACCAGGCTGTCAAGCGATTCAAAAACCAGCTCGCTTACCTGATCAAAGCTGCCATCATTGTTCAGATCGATCCAGATCCTGACATTCTCCTGGGCGAAGCCAGGGCCATTTGTCGTTATGGAGACAGAAACGTTTGTTCCAATGGTAGCGTTGGTCGAATCCGAGCAGGAATAATCATGATAAGATACCGAAGTGGGTGAACTAATGAATCCGGTGGTATTGTTGATAGTACCTATAGATACATTGCGGATGCCCATTGCAAAATTGAATGCTCCCGCTACAGTTGGGCCTCCTGGGGTACAAGCAGCCGGTTTAGGGCACTGGGCTTGTAAAGAATGAGCAAAAATTAAAGGCCATGCGATTAATAACAGTTTCCTCAAAAATGTCCTAGTTTTCGTTTACCAAATTTGTTCCAAAAAAGGGAGTGCTAAGATAAACAATTAACAATCCACAGAAACGATTGGTTTTACTGATTAATTTTGAATTTCAAAGGTAGGTAACCGCCAGAATGGATAACATTGAGATAATCATATATATTCTGATCAGCATTGGCTGGTTTCTGTTGCAGTCGAGGCGAAAAAAAATGCAGAAAAAGGCCATTCCAAAACCAAATCAGGCTGAAACAGAAGATTTCCCTACCATGGAGGAGCAAGAGGAAATGCTCGAGCCCGAACGGACATTGCTAAAGGAATTGTTGGGAGTTCCGGTTGAAAAGAAGCCTGAACCCAAAGATATGCCTGTCGATCAGCCGGTTCAGGAGATGTTTTTTCCTCATGAGGAAGACAAAGAAGATTTTGAAAAATTGACCAAAAAGGTCAAGGAAAATCAGGAAAAGGATCAGAAGCGCTTCGAAGCTTATCAGCTAAAGCCCAAAACGGCTGTCGTAGATTCGGAAACCGATCATCCAGTTAAAGAATGGCTTTTTGAAGATCCCGATGGCCCGGTCAAGGCTGTGATCCTCGCCGAAATATT
>JANQHS010000211.1 GCA_028282565.1 Cytophagales bacterium
GTTCAAGGGGAACAACGATTACCTGGATTTTTACGATGCATTTTTTAACATCAGATTGTTCGAGGGAATGCTGATGTTCACCATCATGGTATCCGTGCTATTGATGATCCAATACAGGGAAAAAATGAGTCAGGCAGATCTGGAAGAAGCAAACCTCAAAAACCTCGTTCATGAATCGAGGATACAGGCCCTCAATTCTCAAATCAATCCCCATTTTCTGTTCAACTCCCTGAATTCGATCTCAGCTCAAACGGTTATCGACCCCGACAAAGCAAGGGAGATGCTCAGTCAATTGTCGGAATACCTCCGCTACAATCTGGAATCAGAAAAACAGAGCCTGGTTCCCTTTGAAAAGGAACTCGAAAATGCATTCAAATACATGGGAATTGAAAGGATCAGGTTCGGGAAAAGGCTGGATTTTGAATATCACATCCAAGAAGAGGCAAGAAGATTTTTGGTTCCCAGAATGTTGCTACAACCTCTTTTTGAAAATATCATCAAACATGGAGTGGAACAGAGCACCAACCCTGTTCATGCTAAACTCAAAGTTGATCTTCAGGATGAAGATTTTGTGTTGAGTCTCGAAAACCAATACGAAAGATCAAAAAGCGGAGGAAGCAAACTTGGCCTCAGGAACCTTGAGGAACGTTTGATTTTGCATTTTGGCCAGGGATTCAATTTTCAAAGCATTGGTGAAAATGGGATGTTCAAGGTATTTCTAATGATAAGACCATCATGATCAGGACATTGATCATCGATGACGAACAACCGGCAAGACAAATTCTGGAGCATATGCTCAAGGATTTTTCCGAACTGGAGTTAATCGGAGAAGCTGAAAATGGTTTTGAGGCGGCCAAGAAGATCAACGAGCTTAAACCCGAGTTGATCTTTCTGGATATCCAAATGCCCAAGATCTCCGGATTTGAATTGCTGGAACTCCTGGAAGATCCCCCGGCCGTGATCTTTGTCACCGCATATGATGAGTTTGCAATAGATGCTTTTGAGAATGGAGCGCTCGATTATCTCCTGAAACCCATCAATAAGGAACGGCTTATGAAAGCGATGCAAAGGGTCGGAAGATCCCTGAACAAGGACAAGCTTGCTCAGCTCAGTGAAAATATCAGAGAGGCCAAAGCACCTATGCATCAGGTTGTTGTGAAGGACGGGCATAAGATCACCGTGCTACCCTGTGAAGAGATCGAGTTTTTTAAAGCAGAGGATGATTATGTGTCGATCCATTCTACTCAGGGAAAACACCTGAAAAAAATGCGGATCTCATCACTGGAAACCAGCCTGGATTCCGAGCAATTTCTGAGGGTTCACCGATCCTATATCGCCAATGTGGCCTTCCTGAAAAACATAGAAAAATGGTCAAAAGACCAGTACATGGGATTTATGGCATCGGGAGAGCAGGTGAAGATCTCTAAGCCAGGATATCAACTCCTGAAAGAAAAACTAAACATCTAGCAGTTTCCGAACGGAGTCGGGCGTTTGAAGATCGGAATCAGACTTGATTGCCGTATACTTTGTTTCGGAAACCACATTGCCTGTCCAGATCGGAAGTTCCGCATCAGCCTCGTCATCGCTGGGAGGACCGGTTCTCATCTTTCCCGAGGCATGTTCGATCTCCACCGCTATAACCCTGGTAGCCTTGAACTCCTGGTCATTTGGCTGGCGTGCCTGCTCCCATCTTCCTGGACTCAAATGTTCCGTGATGATCTCCAAAGCGTCCATTTTTTCATCTCCCTCCAATAATCTGGGTTTACCAAAGAGAACGGCTGAACGATAGTTCATACTGTGATGAAACACGGATTTGGCCAATACAAGACCGTCATATTGAGTGCAGGCAATGCAGATGTGTTTATCAGGCTCCATGCTCTTGAGCAAATGGTTTGAAATAGCGCCATGGAGATAAATGCTCTCCCCTTTTCTACCAAAAGCCATGGGTATGACCAATGGTCCGCTTGAAGTACTGATCCCCACATGGACAAAAGGACTCTTGTCAAGGAGATCCAGGATCCATTTTTCTTCATAAATCCCTCTTGTAGGATTTCTTTTGACCTTATTGAATTTCATGGGGATGAAAATGGGAAGAATATAAGTCCCTCCCAAGCCAGTTCGCATAATAAAGGATCTGGGAATTCAATCTCACCTGAGCTTCCGGGTCAGGCATGGGATTTTATTCCTCTCGCAAATGTCTTCGAAGAATTTTACCGACATTGGATTTTGGAAGTTCGTCCCTGAATTCGATATGCTTGGGTCTTTTGTAGCCTGTGAGGTTTTGCTTACAAAAATCCATGAGGACTTCTTCTGTCAGATCCTTGTATTTTCTGACGACGAACAATTTCACCACCTCGTTGGACCTTTCATCGGGAACCCCGATAGCGGCTACTTCCAAAACCTTTGGGTGTTCCGCTACCACGTCCTCGATTTCATTAGGATAAACATTGAACCCCGAAACAAGGATCATGTCCTTTTTCCTGTCTACGATCTTGAAAAAACCGTCTTCATCCATAATGCCCACATCTCCGGTCCGAAACCAATCTCCAAAAAAGACCTTTGCGGTCTCATCCGGTTTTTCCCAATAGCCGTTCATGACCTGTGGTCCTCTGGCTACGATCTCCCCGGCCTCGCCGAGCGGAACATCCTTGCCATCATCATCGACGATCTTCATTTCCGTATTCGGAAAAGGAAGTCCGATGGTCCCAATTTTATCGGTTCCGTCAAACGGATTGGCCGAAAGTACAGGAGAGGTTTCTGTGAGTCCGTATCCTTCGATAATATTAGAATTCGTCCTTTGCTTCCATTCCTTGGCCACCGCCTGCTGCAAGGCCATTCCTCCGGCAAAGGCAAACTTTACCGGCCTGAAATCCAGGCTATCAAAGAACGGCTGATTCAAAAGGCCATTGTAAAGAGTGTTGACGCCCGTGATCACCGTGTACTT
>JANQHS010000234.1 GCA_028282565.1 Cytophagales bacterium
GGGTATCGGCGAACAGTTCGATCTGGTTGTTGTTGACGCCCCTTGCTCCGGTGAGGGAATGTTCCGAAAGGATAGTTTCGCCCTTCAACAATGGAACCCCGGGCTAAGGGAGAAATGCAGCGAGATCCAAGGAGAAATTCTGAAACAAGTCTGGCCAAGCCTCAGGCAGGGAGGTTTTCTGATCTACTCGACCTGCACTCTGAACCGGGAAGAAAACGAAAAGGTGATCGAAAAACACCAGGTCAAATTCGATGTCATTCCTCATCGGGTTTCCGAATTGGAAACCCCTGACTTTTTCAAAACAGAATGGGGCAATGCAAAAGGTGCTGGCAGGACCTACCGCTTCCTACCACACCGCATTTCCGGAGAGGGTTTTACGATCACGTTGATCCAAAAAGGATCATCGGAAGGTCAGGATAAGACCATTACAACAAAGAGATCACCGCAAAAACATTGGAAACCGATTCCATTCAAAAACAGCTTTCCCTTTGCTGTGGTCAACCGGCCCCTCATGCAAAACGGAGAAGATCTCTTAATGATCAATGACTGCGGAAGAAGATTTCTCGACAGATTCTCCGCCACATTGAATTTCCAGTATGCGGGAAGAAAGGTGGGCAGGGTCTCAAGGAAAGATAGTTTTCCCACACATGACCTGGCGATGATGCATGGCTTCGAATATGATTCAAAAGTAGAACTGACCGAAGAACAGGCGCTGCGTTACCTAAGGCGGGAAAGTCTGGCAATTCCAGGGCTCGCCAAGGGCTGGGTCCTATGTACTTATAACGGCGCTCCCCTCGGATGGGGAAAGTCTCAAAATGACCTGCTCAAAAACCACTATCCCAAGGAATTCAAAATCCGCAAACAGCTTCCCGATTTCTGAACCATCCCGCATTTTTCAAGGTTTAGAACGTAATTTTGCATTATGGCCAGAGTTGTTGTCGGTTTATCGGGTGGTGTAGACTCCGCCGTTTCGGCTCATCTGCTTCAAGAAGAGGGACATGAGGTGATCGGGATATTTATGAGGAATTGGAATGATGAAAGCGTTCTGATCTCGGAAGAATGTCCCTGGGTTGAGGATAGTGCAGATGCATTGATGGTCGCCGAAAAACTCGGTATTCCATACCAGGTACTTGATCTCAGCGATCCATATAAGGAAAGGATCGTGGACTATATGTTCAGGGAGTACGAGGCAGGGAGAACACCAAATCCGGATGTTCTTTGCAATAGGGAGATCAAATTTGACCTATTTCTAAAAGCAGCCTTAAAACTGGGTGCTGATTATGTGGCTACAGGCCATTATTGCCGTAAGGAAGAAGTCGACGGACCGGAAGGGAAAACCTATCGATTATTATCAGGCAAGGACCCAAACAAGGATCAAAGTTATTTCCTCTGCCAACTGACCCAGGAACAGCTCAAATATGCCCTGTTTCCCATCGGGGATCTATTGAAATCCGAGGTGCGAGAGATCGCCAAAGAGGCGGACCTTCACAATTTTGACAAAAAGGACTCGCAGGGGTTGTGCTTTATCGGCAAGGTCAAACTACCTGTCTTTCTGCAGCAACAGCTGAAACCAAGAACCGGAAAGGTGATCGATATTGCTCCTGATTCCCCATTGTTTGATGAAAGATCAAAGATCATTCAAATAGCCGATGGCCGGGAGGAGCAGCTCAAGGCTTACTCCAGAAAGATCCCATATCAGGAAGCTTCCGGGGTGGAAATTGGCAAGCATGAGGGAGCACATTTTTATACCATTGGCCAAAGAAAGGGATTGAATATAGGTGGACGCAAGGAACCGCTCTTTGTGATCCATACGGATACAAGATCCAATATCACCTATACCGGGGAGGGTGAAGATCATCCCGGCCTTTACCGTAAAGGGCTCTACATAGGAAATCCTGATATTCACTGGGTCAGGCCAGACCTTGAAATGGATGAAGGTGAAGAACGCGACTACCTGGTACGGATCAGGTACCGGCAGAAAACACAGAAAGCTAAGCTCTACAAGGAAAAAAACGGGCTTTACATCATTTTTGATGACGAGCAGAAAAGTATCACGCCGGGTCAGTTCGCCGCTTGGTATGCCGACGAAGAATTGATCGGCTCCGGAGTAATTGCATAAAAAAAAGCCATCCCAATGAATATTGGGATGGCTTCGTCAAACGACTTTCGGTTTGCCTAGGATATCTTGATCTCCTTTATCGGCTGAACCTTGGCTTCTTCCTTCTTTGGAACAATGATGTTCAAAACACCATCCTTATAGTTGGCATCGATCTTTTCCCTGTTCACCGCATCGGGCAGATTGAAAGACCTTTCAAATTTTTCATAAGAAAACTCTCTTAACGTATATCCATCATTGTTTCCGTCTTCCCTCTTCTCCATTTCTTTCTCATAGGAAACCTTGAGAATATCATTGTCAACTGAGATGTTGAAATCGGCTTTATTCAACCCGGGAGCAGCAAAATGGATCTCAAATTCATCTGCCTTATCAAGGATATTGACCCTGGGCTGGGTGCCCTTCAACTCAAAACCCTCATTCCAGTCTCTGTTCATGAAATCGTCAAAAAAACTTTTGAACCTGGGAAAATGCAAGTCGTTATTTGGTCTGAATTTTACAAGTGTCATGATTGTCTATTTTTAAATCTTCAAATGCCTTTTATCAATTCAAATACCAAGTGCATTTTTGCGCGTTTATGTCCTTAAATCAAACAAAAACAAGACATTATGTCTTATTTCTTTAATATTTTTGGTTTTATTATGCCATTTTGTCGTATATATTTTCAAAATAGCTGCCCCCGGTATCTTGCTTTCGTCTTCGCAGTTCTGTTTGCATCGCAGAATTCATGGGCATTTCAGGATACCATCCTTTTCGATTCTTACGGAGATATCAAGGAGCCCTATCTTCTCGAAAACAAAAAGGACCTCCTGATCCTTGGCACGGGTGATCCGGGCTCATACGGGATCAAGACTTTCAACAACAACGAATTTCTTTTCAAACTGATCAATTGTGAAAACGTGGAATTCCGAGGGATGAAGATGGGTTACGGGATCAAGAATCAGGGCAAGGCAAGTATCATTCTTGAGGAATGCAAAAGCATCCGCTTCAAGGATTGTCGATTCGAACCTTATTCGGAATACGCGATCATCATCGATGAAAAATGTGCTGACATATCCATAGACGCATCCTACTTTGATGGAAGCCACCAAGCTGCGATAAAGACCGGAATATATACCTTGGATATCAGGGGTTGTGAATTCGGCGAAAACAATGTGACCGGATCTAATCGAGGAGACATTGAAGAGGAATTCAATCATAAGGAAGGCACAACGGTTGTGCGCCACAATTCGTTTGACAGAAAATATTATCAGAAACATATCCAGGCGATGAAAGGGTTTGTCGAGGTCAAAGAATCGACCTCTTATCGATTCAACAGTTGGAAAATTGTGAAGAAGATCGATCTGGGTACCGGTGATGTAGGCAAGCTAACAGCGTATTATGAAGGTGAGAATAATAAGATACTTGACCTGATCGAGTTTGAGACAAGTAAGAAATCCGGGTACGTTGGTGGAAAGATCTATATCTATAACAACAGACCCATCATGTGCCAGGTCAGGTCCGCTCAATATGATTTTGTCAACTATTGGTTTGTTTACGGAAACCTTTTGGACGGAGAAACCATTCAGGGCAAAAAGGCTCAGCCGGTTCCCTTGGATGTGACCAAGGGGCAAAATGCCACAGAGGATGAATGGTACCGGATCAAAGAGGTTTGGATGAGCCTTATCAAGGCACCCGAGGAGAAATTTGAATTTGATACCCCTTTAAAAATGATGACCAAGCTCAATTAGCATGAAGAAAGCCCACTTTTTAGTTCTAGGCCTTATCATTTCTTTTCTTCTCTCCTGCGAGGACAAAGATGATCCGATCACCTCATCCAATCCGGAATTCAGTTTTGAAGACGGCACCATTATCATAGGTCCGGACACCTGTGGTTTTCTTTTGTCCAGGCCTACGGAATCCTTCAAACCCGAAAATCTCTCCCCCCAGTTCCAGGTCAGTGGACTGGCTGTCAGGGGAAAATACACCATCAAATCACAGAACTATAAATGCGGCTTGAAAAACAACGTGTTCAGAGTCGTTAGAATCACCGAAATGCAGCGAAGGTAAACCGGTATCTGTCGCGAAAAATTCCCAATAGTTTTTTAGATTCGCTCATACCAACAATCCTAGCCATATGGACGTCTTAACTATCATTACCCTCCTGATTTTCCTTGCCACGGTTTTCACGTTTATCAACGTTTCTTACTTAAAACTTCCTTCTACCATCGGCCTTATGGTTCTGGCATTGATACTGTCAATTGCGGTGGTCTTGGTTGGTTTTGTTGCTCCCGGGGTTGTAGAAATGGCAGAGACCATCATGGCCTTTGATTTTAGTTATGTCCTTCTTCAGATCATGTTGAGTTTCCTGCTCTTTGCCGGAGGGCTGAGCATTGATCTAAACACATTTAAAAAAGAAGGGCCGGTGATTTTTGGATTTGCAATAGCGGGCACCCTGATATCAACCTTTGTGGTTGCGGCCATATTGTATTACCTGCTTCTGCCGGTACT
>JANQHS010000328.1 GCA_028282565.1 Cytophagales bacterium
TCCTATAAAGACCAAAACGATAAAGGAAACCCCTTCTAAAAAGGCCACCAGGCGAAATCTCCCTATGGGAGAATCAATGAATTTTTTCATGTTCAATGAATAAAGGTTCAAGTTTCTTTCCCATGTATTGATGGGAATACAAAATTCGCCAATTCATTAAAGATCAGTGCCGCTAAGGGTTTAATTATTGCCGGAATCAGAAATTTAAGACACCTTGTTTTGAATCGCCTGCGGGTGATCTGATCCCAAATTATTAGTCTAAATGGTTTTGGACAAGACCCCTGTTCAGTTTTGGCAAAGGGAAAGGGCGAAATTTCCATTCACGAAGTTCTTGTCGTTTTTATAGACGTCCATTCTGCCGGTCAGCACGTTGTTGACAGTATCAATACTCAGGATCTCGTAGGTTCCGCAATTTGCCTGAATCAATCGAATATTGCTCGGAGAAGGGCCATCATAATAGAAAAAACCGAAAGAAACCGCTTCACCTCCGGGAGACTGGCCATGAAGTTTTTTTTCTCCAAGTTCATAAAACCCCGAACTGCTACCACTGATCCCAAAGCCTAGATAGGGCTGGAAAAGCACCACACCGCATGGAAAAGCTGACATGGTATCGTTGGCCAGGAATTTATGATCATAGCTATTCCCGTTCGAATCGATGTTGGCAATCCCAGCTGCAAATTCCCAGGACTCACCGTTGATCATTCCGCGTAGGTTTTGATTCTTATAATCCGGCTCACAGGATATGGATGCCCCAGGTGCGTCGGAATCGTCACAGGAAAAGATCAGAACAAGGGAACAAAGTACGAAGAGAGTAAGGTAAGATCGGGTCATTATGTAATTGAATGTATAAAATAAAGCCCGGATTAGTTGATTACAAAAAAGAAAAGGAACTCAAAAGAGTCCCTTTTCCGGTTACTACCTACCAAAGTAGGATTAGAAAAACTGAAACTTAAAACTTACCTGATTACAATCTTTTGGGATTTAACCCTTCCTCCGTTTTGAACTCTCAGAAGGTAGATCCCACTTTCAAGGTCATCAACGTCCAAGGTGACGACCTCAAGCCCAAATGCATTAATGACCCGTTGTCTTAGAACCCTTCCTGAGAGATTGGTCAGGGCAATTTCTGTTTCTTGATCCCCTTGTAGATCAAAAGCTACATTGAGTTGATCATTGGCCGGGTTAGGATAAGCGTTTAGGAAGAAATCTTCGTTTGCATTCTGAAGTCCGGAAACATACACTTGCTCCTTGCTGAAATAGAAATTACCATCTGCACTTCCGCCAAAATCAGTAAAGACCAATTTCCAAACCGAGCTATTCATGGCTTTCACGAAATAAACGAGACTATCCTCAAGTACCCAGCCGCTCATAAAATCAAATGATTTCCAATCATAGCCTATCCCATTGATGTGCTTCGTAAAACTGTGTGAAGAATAATCGGTATAAGTTGCAGCATCAACAGGATATGCTTCCGCAACTTCAGTATTGTAGTTACTCAGTACCCCAGAAACCGTATAAGGAGCTGGCAAATAGCCCGTATATTGTGTAAATAGAAGATCCCAGCTCTGATAGTAGGGTTCGCGATCCAGACTGGTTTCCGAATCGAGGTCGAAATAGCCGAAATTCTTACCCGGGAAATCAGACTTGGTCAAGGTATGGTCAGCATTGAAACTATTATCGAGACTCGCCTGACGAAAATGATAGGTACCGGAAGTCAGGTCCTGGATCTCAAGTTTACGATAATTCCCGTTTGCCAATTGGATAACGTATATGGAATCCCCTGTTATCACATGTGTGATAGGATCATAGGTACCCCATCCTATGCTCAGACCATTCTGAACTCTGCTAAAAGCACCATAAGCCCAACTTGTATCAGAATTATAAAGCTTTTTCCATGTGGTTGACATTCCCGTGGTATCCAAAGTCGCATAATCTGAATTATCCCCGGGATAAAGCCAAAGATTCACACCCTTGCTGGAGTTAACCAGGATTGATGTTCCAATCCCGCTGAGATCGAAGGCCAGGTCCCACTCAGACTTTGAAGCGGTATAGGTGCTTCCGTCCATGAGACTATACCAGGTTTGCTCTGTGTACCCAGTCCCGATGGAAATAGTTTCGTTCACGACCTGGGCATGCGCCCCGAATATCAAGAATATCGATAGGATATTGAATAGTAATACTTTTTTCACGGCAGTAATAATTTGATGTCCAACTAAAATTCGAGTGTAAAGCACGGCAGAGGAGCACCTGAGGAATGTCGAATTCAGGATAAGGAATAACGAAAGGGGAATTATGAATATGGAATTTGGGTACTCAATAGGATCTCTGAGCTGATCTGGCAATATATTTTTTCAACGATCAATTCAGTAGCTTTGACAGCCGTTTATCTACATGTCAATAAGTTGCCCATACAATGAAATCATTCTTTACGCTCATTTTTCTTTTTGTTCTTTCTTTTTCCATGGCTCAGAACAGTCTCAATATGGAGGCACTCTACCAATGGTCTGATCCGAGTTTGCCTTCATCCATCTGGCATGATAATACCTACAATGAAATCTGGGGTTATGAAAATGCGGGAAGAGAATACGCGATCATCGGCTCTACTATGGGCACCCACATCTTTGATGTCACGGACCTGACAAGCGTAGATACAGTGGATTTTATACCCGGGAAGATACAGGGTGGAGTCATAGTGCATCGGGACTACGATACCTATAAGGATCATCTCTATATCGTTGCAGATGAGGGTAGTAGTTCTTTACAAATACTGGATCTGACCTACCTTCCGGACTCAGCACCCGTTGTTTACGATAGTGATTCGCTGATCAGGAGGGCTCACAACATATTTATCGATACCGCCGCCGGATGGATGTACGCCTGCGGAGGTCATGCGAATGGCTCTAGCAACTATCTTTCGATATACGATCTATCTGCCGATCCCGAGAATCCTTCACTGCTCGTGGATTGTTCCAATGATCTTGCATTTTGGAATAGCTCGGTTGCCTATGTTCATGATGTCTATGTCAGGAATGATACGGCCTATTGCAATGCAGAATCAAGAGGCCTGTTCGTAGTGGATTTCAGCGATCCCTTGAATGCTTCGATCATTGGCTCTTTGACATCGTACCCTGAATCCGGATACAACCACAGCGGCTGGCTGCATCCAGGTGGCAAGTACTATGCCTTCGCCGATGAGACTCATGGAAAAAGGATCAAGTACGCCGATGTAACGGATCTTTCCAATATCACCATGATCGATCTATTTGGAAGCGACGTTCATCAGTTTTCTATTCCTCATAACCTCATTTTTAAAGGAGACATACTCTATGTAAGCTACTATTTTGACGGTGTCTATGTGTTTGACTGTTCAGATACCAGCAATATTTTCATCATAGGTTACTATGACACCTCCAATCGCCCTCATGCCTCCGGTAAGTATGAAGGTTGCTGGGGCATTTATCCGTTTCTGAGTTCAGGAAATATTCTTGCATCGGATATGCAGGAAGGATTATTTGTATTGAATACTCCGATCTGGACTGGGCTAGATGCTCAAAGCCGGGACGATCTGGAATTCCTTGCCTATCCCAATCCAAGTTCAGGATCATTGAATCTCATCACTTCTTTTCTAAGTGATGAAACAAGGTTTGAGATCACGGATCTCAATGGACAGAGGATCAAAACGGGTGAAATTTCAAGTACGCAAACCAGGCTCGACCTGCATGATCTTTCCGGTGGCGTTTATTTCATTACCCTGATGCAAGAAGATGGGGATCGGATAAGCAAGAGGATCGTCCTGAATTGAGATTCCCTGTTTTCCAAATGACGGATTTGCTCAGGGAAGAAGATAGTTGACCCAGGGAAGAAGGGATAAAAAAAGTGTACTCAATGCGACCTGTTTAAGGTATGGATCGAGCTCTGCTCCTTGTAATGCAGAAATTCGAAACATGATCCTGAAAAACGCGGTGCCTATCAAAATTGCTCCCAGGGCATAACTCCAGCCGATGGCCGTTAAATAGGAAAAGGAAACCATAAAGACACCAAAACCAAAAAGAAAGGCTTGGTAGGATTTTGCTCCCTGGGGGCCAAGGATAACGGCAAGGGTTCTTTTCCCAGCCACCTTATCGGCTTCCAAATCCCGCAAATTGTTGAGATTAAGAACAGATACGATCAGAAAACCAAAGCCCAAGGACGCACTTAGAGCATCAAAGGAAAAAGCCTTTGAATGCAACCAATAACTGCCCAGGACAGCGATCAACCCAAAGAATACGAACACCGCCAAGTCCCCGAAGGCCCTGTACCCATAGGGATTTTTGCCGGCAGTATACCGATAAGCTCCAATGATCGATGCGATCCCAAGGCCTAAGAAGATCAGAAGCTCCACTAAATGATCCGGATAAAACGCGAAATAAAGCAGACTCAGCCCGGAGACAAGAGACAAAAATGCAGTGAACAAAAC
>JANQHS010000398.1 GCA_028282565.1 Cytophagales bacterium
CCGGTATTCCATTGGTAGCTGGCCCCGGGGTTTCCGGCATCCAGAGTGACCGTACCAGGACAGGTAACCACGTTCCCTCCCAGATCCACAACAGGAACGGGTGTTTCCGTCACATTGATGGTATCGCCGTTGCTGCATCCGTTAGCATCGACCACTTGCACAGAATAGGGGCCGGGAATGGAAACGGATATGGTCTGGGTGGTCGCCCCAGTCGACCAAAGTTGGGAGGCCCATCCGGGACCGGCATCGAGAGTTGCGCTGGACCCGGTACAATAGGCTACATCGGGTCCAAGGTCGACGTTTGGCAAGGCATTGACTGTGATGTTTTCAATGGTCGAATCCTGACAGCCCCCGCTACCAGTGACCACCAGCTTGACAGCGCTGGAACCCACATTGGGAAATACATGATCAAAGCTATTCGCGTTGCTGATAAAGACATTGTCCACATACCATGATCTTACACTATCTCCGGTAGACCCATTGGTAAACGTCACCGTATCCCCCGGACAAATGGAGGTGGCACTTGCATTGATCGCCGGTACGGCTCCGCAACATGAGATGGAGGTCATGGTGGTGGTCTGCGAGTTTCCAAGAACGAGATCCAAATAAGAAGATGCCGTGATGGTATAGGTGCCAGCCGGTACGTTTCCAAGGACTATGGTATGCGAGGCTGTTCCGATAGCCGGAAGACATATTCCGGGATCAGAATAATATGCTCCTACATCGATGGTATTGCCCGAGATCGTAAATGAAGTACTGTCGAACTGGAAATTCAGGCAGCCCAACTGTACCGTCATCATGACACTTGTAGACACACACTCCAATGTACTCGGTGGCGCAGTGACCGACAATACCTGAATCGGCTGAGAGTATGACCTCCCCAAGCCCACAAGGACCAATAGGGAAAGTACGAGCAGGACTTTGGTTGGATACAATTTCATGATTTTGGCGTCTTGATTTGAATTAGACTTGAAAGAGTAAAACTAGGAGTTGATACACTCAATATTCTCTCAATAATGCCTTATTTCTTACCCGGAAAACCGAAAGGAGCTATTTGCCCTTCTTAAGCCTCCAGAGATATAGCAAGCCCACGGCAAGGAAAAAGATGCCGATGGGGAAAAGGACAAAAAAATTAAGCTGAACATTTCCTCTCCATGCAGCGGCGAAAAGCACAAGTATCCCGGCCAGGATATTCAGATATGCACCGAGCTTCATTTCAGTTATTCTTAGGGATCAAGGGGTTCATAACACTGAACCACAATGGTGGAAATAGGGCCAAAATCATCATTCCGGGATAACCCGTAGGCATTTGGGGCGAACGCTCATGATGCCGGAGGATCTGATACTTCCGGCTTGCCTTAAAATGATGATCGGAATGCCTGGACAACTCGAATAGAAGTATCCTTCCCAGTATATGATCGGAATTCCATGAATGCGCGGGCAGAACGCGTTCATAGTTTCCTGATTCAAGCATTTTCCTCGTCAATCCGTAATGCTCAATATAATTCACCGTTTCCAACAACAAAAAACCGATGACGGCTGCAAGAACAAAATACAAGAGCGCCGTGCTGCCAAAGACCCGCCAAATTGCCAGCAGCAGTAAAATCTGTATGATCTGCATCCGAAGCATTTCATTACTCCAGGAAAAAGCCGATCTGCCGAGCTTCTTTAGACGCCCAGCTTCGATCTTCCATGAGGAGAACCAGGTCCCGAAAACCGACCTGAACCAAAACATATAAAGCGCTTCGCCTTTGCGGGCCGAAGAGGGATCCTCAGGAGTGCCCACATTCCTGTGATGACCCCGGTTATGCTCAATATTGAAATGCATATACAGGGATGTAAGCAAGAGGCTCTTGGCCAGAATTTTTTCCCCTATTTCCGACCTATGTCCCAATTCATGAGCCAGGTTGATCCCAAAAACCCCACACATTAAACCCATGGAAAGCACCATTCCCAGTCGCTCCCAGGCATATCCGTTAAAAACAGACATTTCAAAGAGAAACCAGATAAGCACCACAAAATGCAGGGGCACAAACAGATAAAGGACATAATCGAACCAGGGATTTTTGAGAAAGGCCTGTTCCTGTTCATCTTCAAGATTGCGATGATCAGGTCTGAAGAGGAGTTCAAAGGCGGGGACCAGAACAAAAGCTTCGGCCAGGGGAAGGAAAACCCAGATCCCCTTCAGCGCAAACCCAAGGCCTGTCAGGAGGGGTAAGCTGATCACGGAAAAGTACTTTAAGGGCCGGAGTCGATCCATACAAGCACAAAGTTGGGACAAATAATGAAATGATGAGGAGCCTCTAACCGGCCAATTCCTGGAATTGGGATTTAAATGAATCCCAGGAATCGCCATATTCCACGGATTCGAAATCCTCGGGAACCGGATATTCCAGTGCCGATTTGATCCTGGCATTGTTATGTGGATGAGACATCATGAATTCCAGGCTTTCGGCATAGCTCAGATTCTCTCTGTTGAGTCTCCGGAAGAATGTCGCCATATGATGCGGGTGAATGCCGCAATTGACCAACAATTCAAGGGCAAATTCATCAGCTTCCCTTTCAGCCTGACGGTCGAAGCCAAGACTGACCAAAGAGCTGCCGATATCGCTTAAAAGAATGGCGTCGGTGCCTGTAGACATGCTGATCAATACCTTGATCCCAAACTCCCTGGCAAGTTTTTCCATCACGTGCCTTTCATTCACATGACCCATTTCATGGCCTACAACAGCAAGAAATTCCTCCTGCGATTCAACAAGGTCAATCAAACCTGCGCCAATGAAGATCCTGCCACCGGGGATCGCAAAGGCGTTCACCATGGGGTCATCCAGAATGTAGAATTTAAAATCAAATTCACCGGGTGGGCTGTTCTCTAGCACGGGCTGGACGATGATCCTCAACAAAGAATCCGTTTTTTGGTCTTCCAGGATATCCATCCCCGGGTCTTCCAGGATGGTCTCAAAGATCAATTCACCAAGTACATCCTCGGTCTCCACGGAAATTCCGTCCAAGGTGTTGATGTCGATTTTGGGATTCCACAAACCGATCAACAACCAGAGCAGCCCAAAAAACCCAATGATGGCCAGAGCGCCGATAAGCAGTTGTCGCGCCATTAAATCCGCGGGGGAACGTTTTGAACAGGAGTATCTCCGGCGACATCCCGGACCTTAAACACCTGATGATAGGCGAAACTCCCAAAAAACAGAAAGTAATAAAACCTTCCCTTCCTTGCCTGAACGGCAGCAACAATGCTGAAAATGAAATAGAGCAAATTTGCCACCAGGGCCATGCCCACATAGCCGATATAGTACTGTCCGAATTCCTCATCAAAGAACAATACCCTGATCGCAATATAGATCACTCCCCAGTTGATCACCGTCGTCGGCAATTGGGAAAGCAGGGATTGCAAGGCATGAAACCGAACGAACAGACTTTTTCCCTTATTCAAAAAATAATAGACTATCGCCGCGATCAGGTTAACGATCGGAAGGGGAAACCCAACGGCTACGGAGGCGAACATCATAAAGTACGCCCCCATAGCATCTTCCTTTTCCCTGATCGGGATCTCTTCGGGTTGTGGTAAGGGATGGTATTCCGCCAATGCTATTCCTTGTTTTCTTCGGCACCGGTTGATTCGGCATTGGCATCTTCTCCACCACCATCAGCGGGAGGTTTGGGAATTGGCTCTGGTGCAGGAGTTGGATTGGCCGGAGGTATGTCCGCAGCTGCCGAAGGCGCGCCATCATCATCCGGTCTTGCTGAGAAGGGAGGATAATCATCCGACATATAGTAGAGATACAAGGTCACTCTTGTTCCCCATCTCATAGTACCGACAATGAATTCATGCCAGGCCTCGGGATATTTACCTGTAAAAAGGACTACCCAAAACGCGACAAAGGCCAATATATAAGCCCATATGTACCTAAACATGAGTATGAACCCATGAGGGATACCGACATAGAATCCACCGAACAAGAGTTTGATGATCTGTAGCCCCCGACTAAGATTTGTAGGATAGGGAATGTCGATCTCCACTTTGGGATCATCGGCATTGATCCCGAAAGCCGGATAATCATCAGCCAGGTTCCAGATCCTTGCGTTCACCCTGGTATTCCAGCGGATCAGGCCGACCTGGAATTCAAAGAAACTCTGCGGATACCTTCCTGTAAAAAGGATGGACCAAAAAGAGATGAAGGTCAGAATGGCTCCCCATAGTCCAACGAATAACAGCAGAAAGGCATGGGGAAGTACGATGTACAAGAATCCAAAGAAGGATCTGAGGATCAATTCGATCCTGGAATATTCAGTTTGGTGTTGAATATTGAATTTCATAGTAGTAATGTATTGGTAGGGGTTACAATTTAACAATTAATAGGATTTTAGGATTTCGGAATTCAATTTAGAGTCAATGGTACCGAATCAGGAAAAGCTCGACATTCTGCTGCGGGATGCCAGAGCCTGCACGATCTGCGCGGAGCATTTGCCTTTGGGGCCCAATCCGGTATTGAGGGCAAGTACTGAATCCCGCCTGTTGTTGGTAGGTCAGGCCCCAGGGACCAGGGTGCATAATACCGGAATTCCCTGGAACGATCCATCCGGGGTGCGCCTAAGATCCTGGCTGCAAATGGAGCCGGAGGAATTCTATGATGAAAGAAAGGTCGCCATTGTGCCTATGGGGTTTTGTTATCCCGGCAAAGGGAAAAGCGGAGATCTGCCCCCTAGAAAAGAGTGTTCGGATACCTGGCACCCAAACCTGCTTCCGTTGCTGCCGAACATTCAAATCACCCTTTTGATCGGGCAGTATGCGCTGGACTATTTCCTGGGAAAACGCAAAAAGAAAACCCTTACCGAAACCGTAAGATCGTTCAGAGAATATCTTCCTGATTTCATTCCACTGGTTCATCCTTCACCAAGAAATTACGGTTGGCTAAAAAAGAATCCCTGGTTTGAGAAGGAGCTTGTTCCCGAAATGAGGACTTACGTGCAGAAAGCCTTAATTTGACCCCATGCCGCGCCTTTCGATACTCCTTTTGGGAATATTCCTCCTGAACTCCTGCTTTCACAAGCCTACTGAAAAGGACTTGATCACCCTAAACGAAGACTGGGAACTGAGCTCGGAAATTCAACAGGGAATAAGGGTTGACATTCCGGCAACCATTCAACACAGCCTTTTTTCTGAGGGAATAATCCCGGATCCTTATGGAGATCAAAATTTTGACTCTCTGCAATGGATCTGGGATCAGGACTGGGTATTCACCAAGAGGTTTTCTCTGCCCGAATCCTGGTCTGAGTACGAACAGATAGAAGTGAATTTTTTGGGGCTGGATACCTATACCGATATTTTTCTGAACGATTCTCTTATCGGGAGATCTAAAAATGCCCATGCCTCTAAATGCATAGTGATCAACACCCATTTACAACCTGGTGAAAACACGCTCAGGGTAGTCATACGAGACCCCTACAAAGCAAGTCGTGAAGAGTATTCCAATTGGCCGTTTCGCTTCCCGGCAGGAAATGACAAAGGCTCCTGGAAAGCCAGTTCTTTTGTCCGGAAACCGGGGTACCATTTCGGATGGGACTTTGCACCACGCATCATTCCGGGTGGGATTACGGACCAGGTTTATATCAGTGGCTTTTCGGAAGCCTTCATCGAAAATATCCGTTTTAAACCCAATGCCGAAACCGGGACGGTGAGATCGACAGTTTCTGTCAAGGCGGCAAGGGCTGGAAAATACGGTATCCGGATCATCGGGGAAGAATTTCAACCGGTGTCGAAAAAGCTCAAGCTGGAAAAGGGGATGAACGAGGTCCAGCTGGATTTCGCTGTTCCGGCACATGAGCGTTGGTATCCCCGAGGTCTTGGGTCTCAAAAGCTTTATGATGCCCGGGTCGTTCTGAGCAGCAATATGCGGAAAGTAGACGAGCGAGAGAAGAGTTTTGCATTTCGCTCCGCCAAAGTGCTCAGGGAAAGGGATTCACTTGGCAGCTCATTTACTTTGGAGATCAATGGGGAAAGAATTTTTGCCAAGGGAGGAAATATGGTTCCGCTGGATGTTTTTGTCGATCGAATACCACTGGATAATATGGCTCGTTACGTCCAACTACTGAAGCGAGCTAATTTCAATATGATACGGGTCTGGGGAGGAGGACAGTATCAAACCGACGAATTCTATGAACTCTGTGATCGCAACGGCATCATGGTATGGCAGGATTTCATGTTTGCCAACACCCTCAACCCCTGGGATGAATTTCTGGAACAGGTTGAAAAGGAGGTGACACACCAGGTCAAACGAATGGCAGATCATCCATCCATAGTACTTTGGTGTGGCAACAATGAAATCGATATCGCCTGGAAGAACTGGGGATGGCACAAGGTCATGGGCCTGAGCCCGGAAGACTCTGCTATGATCTATTTCAGGTACCAATACCAATTTGATTCCCTGATCCCCGGAATACTGCAACAGTATGATTCGGGTGCCGCCTATTTACCTTCATCTCCTGTATCAAATTTTACTGCAGGAGAGATGTTTAATACCGGCACTATTCATGATTGGTCTGTTTGGCATGGAGGCGCACCGATTGAGATCTGGACTCAACGGGTTCCAAGGTTCAATGCGGAATTCGGAATGCAAAGCATCTCCTCGACCTCGCTTCTGCAAAAGTACTGTCATGATTCTGCAGGCCTCACGAGTGATTTTGTTTCCTCGAGGCAACTGGCTTCAAAAGGCAATGAAAGGTTGGATTCATACCTTCAAGCGCAATATCGCGCTCCAAAAAACCCCGAGCATCGAATTTACCTGAGTCAGATACACCAGGCTATGGCAATAGGAGAAGCAGCGGAATTCATGAGAATGTCCCAACCCCACTGCATGGGTGCTCTGATCTGGCAAAACAACGCTTGCTGGCCCGGAATATCCTGGTCGGTCATTGATTACGAATTAAACCCTAAACCCGCCTATCATAGGATCAAAAAGGCATTTGACCCCGTTATGGTTTATTCGGAGCAAGAAAACAGAAGAATGAAGATCTCGCTGCTCAATGGTCGTAATGCCGAGCTGAAAGCAAAAGCATTGGTCTCAAGGTTGAATTTCTTTGGTACCCGTTTTGACACGGATACCATCGATATCTCTCTGAACCCCGGGCAAGCCATGGTCCTAACGGAAAAATACGTAGGTAATTACCTGGATTCGGGGCTGGGAAGGTGGACGCTTTTTCAAACCAGGATTCTGGAAGGTGAAGAGGAAATCCATGAGGACATCCACTACATGTCGAAACCCCGTTCCTTATGGTTGAAAAAGGCCAATGTAACACAAAAGATCTCGCGAGAAGAAAATGCCTATTTGATC
>JANQHS010000432.1 GCA_028282565.1 Cytophagales bacterium
AGCACGGATACCATGATGGTGAACATCAGCATTCCCTCGAACAATCTGATGTTAAAAAATGCATCGTAAAAATCCAGGTAATCGTTGTTCCCCTTGAACAACAGGTTCATCAAGGCATATCCCGAAAAAAGCCAGATCAATGAGCAGGCCAGAGCCGCAGCGGCAAGATTGAAAATCGATGCAAAGGTGGGTCTCTCCGATACATCGATATACCTGATGAGGAAAGAGCATCCCCAGACGAGGACGCCAAAAAATGCAAAGTGAATGACCGAATCAATGGCTGCGGGCCCCAGGGGTGGATCGTAGAAAAAAAGGATACCAAAAAAATGGGCAGCAAAAAGTGCTGCCCATATACCGATCGCAATGATGAATGTTTGGTTGGTTTTCAAGGGCTTAATCTGACCTCCAAATCTAATTATCTGCCCTTAATTTCCCCTCCTCCGAACAGAACCAGTCCTTTTACGATCAATTCCTTATTGGGATCATTGGTCGCGGGAGCGATATTGAATCTCTTATCCGAAAACCCGCCAAAGATCGGCGTGAGTTGAACGTTCACATTCCAATCTTTTGGGGCGAAGATGGTAGTACCGCCGAAAATCACGAAGATATCGATCACCGCAGGACCGTTTTTGATCTTGGCCTGGGTGATGTCGATGTCAGAACCGCCGAAGATCGCTGTGATCTTGCCTCCCGTAAAAGAATCGCTGTTGACAACCTTGTCACCTCCTCCAAAGACCGCTACATCGTCAAAGCTTGATCCCGAATTGGAAAAACTTGTGCCTGCCTTGTTAGGATCATCCGGGTTAGAGGGATCCGGTTTTTGACCACCCAGAATCGTTTTTCTTCCTCCCGCAGCCCGGAAGATCATTCCAAGGCCTAAGAGGATCAGGGCTACCGGCCAGATGTCACTCCACCCAACCCTGTATCCGAACATGAATTCCTGAACGTAAAAAAATGCACCCGCGAGAATGAAAAGACCCGATACGACCGGATTCCTTTTTGAAGCCAGATTAACAACTCCGATCAGCAAGAACAGCGAGCCCCAGGAAAAGATCCATTCCCGGATATTTGGCAACAGCCTCCAATAATCGAAGGCATAGAGAACACCGATCGCGACCAGGATCAGTCCCAGTAGAATTCGGCCGTGATTTGTTTGATTTTGACTTTCCATTGTTTCGTTGTTTTTGGCAAATGTCTTGCTGTACATCAGTGTAGGAAAGATAAAATCGGCGAAACCCTCCAAAAAGTCGGTGAAATTTCCCGATATTGTAAGAGTTATGAATTACGTTCTATTTTCATTGGTAATGGGGACGGTATTTGGTCTCCGGGCCTTTTCCGGAGTTCATGCCTCCGAGCCCGATTTAAGAACTGTTCAGCCCCTGCCTCCTGAGCCTTATCCTTTAGAGTTCGTGCAGGAATTTGTAAGACCGGGATTCACGGGCTTGATGACTGAGCAAGACGAAAGAGAGGTCAGTAACAAGCTAAACCCTTTGATCAACCCTCAGGACCCTTTTACGATCAGGATCACTTCATTGGACCTGGTACATAAGGGCTACCTCGGAAGGTAGGCTCATAAAAAATAGACAATCTCACCTATCCGGGATATTCCGATTTCAGATGTTTCAATAGAACTTCAGCAGGATGAAAGGCTTGCCTTCCTGTGCCATCCTTGATCTGATGACGGCAGCTGGTTCCGGCGGCAACGATGATATCATTGTTTTTTGCTTTGCGAACAGCTGGAAAAAGGACCAGTTCCCCGATCTTTTGAGAGAGGTCGAATTTTTTTCGGGAATAACCGAAAGAACCCGCCATGCCGCAACATCCTGAACGGATCTCCTCGATCTCAAGCCCCGGAACCAGGGAGAGCATTTGCTTGGTGTATTTGGGGGAAGAAAGCGCTTTTTGATGGCAATGACCATGAAAGAATACCTTTCCATTGCAGTTGTCAAAATCCGAATTGCTGATCCTGCCAGAATGGAATTCTTCTGAAAAGAACTCTTCCAGGGTAAATGTAATCTCAGCCAGCGACTCGGCCTTTTCTCTTGTTTTCCCTCTGGTGAAGCTCAGGTATTCATCTCTGAAGCTCAAAATCGCAGAGGGTTCTAACCCTACGATGACATCAAACTCAGATCGTCTTGTATAGATCCTGTGAATATTTCTTTCGGCTATTCTTCGCGCCTTGTTGATGAAACCCTTGGAAATCAGCGATCGTCCGGTATTCATTGGCCCAATTCCAAGAACCTTATATCCCAAGCCCCAAAGAAGTTTGATGGCGGCCTTCCCCTGTTGAACATCCAGGGTATTGGTAAACTCATCAAAGAGAAAGAATACTCTGCCATTTTTCCCTTTTTCGTTTTCGCTTTGATTTTTTTTGAACCAAGCCCATAAGGTCTGGCCGGAAATGGGGGGAATAGACCTTGACTGGGAAAAACCAAGGAGTAGTTTGCTAAGGCTTGAAAAAGGCCTTACCTGGGTCAGGAGATTGGCCAATAGGTATATTCTGTTTCCAAAAGAGAATAGGGAGGGCAGGTTGGCGATGATCATTGAGGACAACGGGGCTCCGTTTTTGTTGTACTCCTGCTGTTCCCATTCGGCCTTAAGTTTGGCCATATCCACATTGGAGGGACATTCAGATTTGCATCCCTTGCAGGAAAGACAAAGGTCCAGTGCCCGCTTGACCTGTTCCGAGTCTCCTTTTCCGTTTGGAAAGGAGAGGTATTCGCGTAAGGCATTGGCTCTGGCGCGGGTTGTATCTTTTTCATCCCTGGTCGCCATATAGCTCGGACACATGGTCCCTCCTGTATAGGCCAGCTTACGGCAATCACCCGAACCATTGCATTGCTCGGTGGCCCGTATCATTCCCTGGGTGTCTGAAAAATCAAAGGTGGTTTTGATCTCAGGGGTTAGCTGATCCTTTTCAAAGCGCAGGCTTGAGTTCATGGGAGGGGTTTCCACGATCTTACCCGGATTGAAAATGTTCTTTGGATCCCAGGTTTGCTTGATCTCTTTAAGCAGATCGTAATTCTTTTTGCCGATCATCCTTGGAATGAATTCTCCACGGAGTCTTCCGTCACCATGTTCTCCACTCAGGGAGCCCCGATACTTTTTGACCAGGGTCGAAACCTCGTCAAGAACCTCCCTGAACATTTTTTGTCCTTCCGAAGTCTTTAGGTTTAGAATAGGTCTAAGGTGAAGCTCTCCGGCGCCGGCATGGGCATAATGCACGCTGTACAAGCCCTTTTGCTTGAGGAGGGCATTGAACTCACGAATGTACTGCGGTAGGTCTTTCACATCAACCGCGGTGTCCTCTATGACAGGGACAGGTTTTGAGTCGCCCGGTATATTTGAAAGGAGTCCGAGGCCGGCTTTTCGCAACTCCCATACCCTTGACATTTGCTCTCCCATGACCACAGGGTAATCCCTACCCAAGCCTTCTTCCTTCAAGCGACTAATAAGGTCTTCTACATCTCTTTCAAGTTCTTCCGGGCTTTCCTTGCACAATTCGATCACCAGAATGGCTTTGGGGTTGCCTTGAACGAAGAACCTGTTTTCCCGCTGAAGAATATTGTTTTTGGTGCGCTCCAGGATATAATGATCCATGAGTTCGCATGCGGTCGGCCTGAATTCCATTGCCATAACGGTGGCTTCGAGGGAATCATACAGGTCTTCAAAATGGATACAGATCAGAGCCTTGTTTTGGGGCGGGAGAGGAGTGAGTTTCAATTTGATCTCCGAGGTCATAGCCAGGGTGCCTTCGGAGCCGGCCAGAATATCGATAAGGGAGAATGGTTCTCCCTCGGGGTTAAAGGGTTGCCTTTGAACCAACAGATCGATTCCATATCCAGTATTCCTTCTGCTAACGCTGGATTTGGGATATTTATCATGGATTTCCTTTCTGACCTCCGGATCGGATAGTCTCTTGTGGATCTTCCTGTAGATCCAGTTTTCGAGATCTCCGCTGTCCTTGAGTTTTTTCTTGAGTTTTTTAGGTCCCTTGGGTGAAAAATTCACAATACTTCCGTCGCTGAGCACTGCCCGGATCCCGAGCACATGATCACGCGTGCTGCCGTATACTATGGAGTTTGCACCGCAGGAATTATTTCCAAGCATGCCTCCGATCATGGCCCGATTGGCCGTAGAGGTTTCCGGAGCGAAAAACAGCCCGTACTGTTTGAGGTGGTGGTTGAGTTCATCGCGGATCACACCCGGTTGTACTCTGACCCATCCCTTGGTTTGATTGAGCTCAAGGATGCCGTTCATGTACTTGGAAAAATCCACCACCAAACCGGAGCCCACCACCTGTCCGGCCAGGGATGTGCCGGCGGTTCGCGGAATCAACGATATCTTGTTCTTCCTTGCGAATTTGACCAGAGAGACCAGGTCTTTTTCGGTTTTGGGAAGCGCTACTCCTTTGGGTATCTCCCTATAGGCCGAGGCATCCGTTGCATAGATCCTTCTTGAGAGCTCATCAAGTTGAAGGTCGCCACTCAGTTTACGACTTAGTTTTTCAAGGGCTTCAGCCATTTCAACCCAAAGATGTGAAAATGGGGAAATAAGATTTGATTTTGGAACCGCTTGACCGCCTTTTTTTCTATTTGCAATATTATTTTCCCCTTCATCCAAAGGTAACATCGGGATAAAGATCAGTTCATTTCAGGGCTGTTCTTTGCAATAACCAAACATTCACCCAGGATGGGAGCTTCTCCAAAAAAACGCAAGGTCGATCTGGTGGTTATTTCCGATGTGCATCTCGGTACATCCGGCTGTAAGGCCCGTGAATTGTTTCGCTATCTAAAGAGTGTTCAGCCCAAGACACTGATCCTGAACGGTGATATCATCGATGGTTGGCAGTTTAAAAAATCTTTCTTCCCGAAGCATCACACCCTTGTTCTGAAACAGGTATTGAGCATCATGGCCAAGGGGGCAAAGGTTTATTATGTCACCGGAAATCATGATGAACTGATGAGGAAGTTTGTGGGATTTAAGCTTGGTAATTTCAAGATCGTCAACAAGGTTGTGCTCAGACTCAAGGGCAAGAGGGCCTGGGTATTCCATGGGGATGTGTTTGATGTGGTTATGGAGCATAGCAAATGGCTGGCAAAACTTGGGTCTATCGGATACGATCTTCTGCTTTGGCTGAACAAGACCATCAACTGGGGATTGAACGCTATGGGA
>JANQHS010000447.1 GCA_028282565.1 Cytophagales bacterium
GCAGAAGCAAATTGACTCGAGATTTTTTGATCCAAACGAATTACTCCAGGATTTTTTAATGCCGAGGATTTCCGAATGGATAGGGGAGGATAACCTTCATTTTCAAGGTATCCGATATCAGCACCAAGTTCTTTCAAAGCCGAGACCAATGGTTCAATTGGTCTTTCTTTCATTCTTTCTCTACAGTTCAGAATGATTTCCCGGCCGGAGGCGGCAAAGTAAGCTGTCAAAAAACGATAGGTGGTTCCTCCATCACCGAGCTCAACCTCAGGGTCTGTGGTGTTGATGAATTCCAAAAGGGTTTTTGTGTCGGAAGAGTCCGAAAACTCCATTCCTGAAAACTCCTTTCCCACCTGATCCAGCAAAAGGATCAATCTGTTGGATTCACTCTTCGATAGCGGAAGTTCTACGCTGACTTTCCGGGGGGCCTTCTCAGGCTCAAGTTGAATGTTAACTAGCGATTCGGCCCCGGAAGCCAAGGATCAAATGCTTGTATTCGGATCGAATTGCTCGAGGTAGTCAGCTACTCTTCTGACGAACATTCCTCCCAGGGAGCCATCTACCACACGGTGGTCATAGGAATGAGAGAGGAACATCTTGCTGCGAATTGCGATCACATCGCCTTCTTCTGTTTCGATAACAGAGGGTTTTTTGTTGATCGAACCAAGAGCCATTATACCGACCTGAGGCTGTACGATGATCGGCGTGCCCATCACATTTCCGAAGGACCCGACATTTGAGACCGTATAAGTACCTCCTGAAAGATCATCCGGACTCAGAGCGTTTTTCCTCGCCTTATTGGCCAACTCGTTCACCGCCAAGGCAAGACCCTTGAGATTAAGTCTGTCTGCGTTTTTGATCACCGGGACGATCAGGTTTCCATCAGGCAGAGCTACGGCCATACCCATATTGATGTCCTTTTTCAAGATGATCCTGTCCCCGTCAACCGAAATGTTGATTTTGGGATAATCCTTGATCGCATTGACCACGGCCTGAATGAAAAGAGGGGTGAAAGTCAATTTTTGTCCTTCCTTTCTTTCGAATTCGGCCTTGTGCTTATTCCTCCAGTTTACGATCCTGGTGACATCGGCTTCAACAAAGGAAGTTACATGAGGAGAGATCCTTTTGGATTCGACCATCCTTTGGGCGATCATCTTCCTCATCCTGTCCATTTCTATGATCTCATCCTGGCCGGATACCGAGAATCCAAAGCTTGGAAGGGCATCGACAGGCGCAGCAGACTGAGGAACCGCGGGCCTGCTGGCTGGAGTACCACTGGTTCTGGATTCCAAATAGGATTTAATATCGTTCTTGGTCACTCTGCCTTCGCGACCGGAGCCCGCAATGGTTTCAAGCTCATCCATTCCAATTCCTTCCTGCTTGGAAATATTCAGGACTAGCGGGGAATAAAAACGACCGTTGGAGCCCCTTGCCTTGAGGTTGGCATCGGCCTCAACTGCCACTGGTGCAGCTTCTGCTGAAGCTTCCACGGCAGCTACTTCTTTAGCCGAGGCTTTTTCTTCCACAGCAACTTCCTCCTCGGCAACGGCAGCCTGGCCATTGTCTCCAGCTGTTTCGATTACGGCAATCGGATTTCCAACTGGGATGACGTCTCCCTCATTGGCCAGTTTTTTCTTGAGTATCCCGCCATGTGTGGCAGGAACCTCGGTATCCACCTTGTCTGTGGCCACTTCCAGTACTGATTCGTCCTGCTCAATTTTATCCCCTTCATTTTTAAGCCAGGTCAAAACCGTGGCCTCCATGATACTTTCGCCCATCTTGGGCATCACCATTTCTACTTGTCCCATTTGCCTTCTAAAATTCCGGGCACAAAAA
>JANQHS010000005.1 GCA_028282565.1 Cytophagales bacterium
GAACAAATCATCCCATTGGATTCCGAACCCCTGATCTTGGCCTTTTTGATCTTGATGGGTTCATGCCCTGTAGGATAAAGTGTAGTGCCCGGTAATGCCACTGCGACCTTTTGTCCCTGCTCGACATTTGGGGCACCACATACAATATCGTGAAGATCATCCCCAACCTTTACCTTGCAGATCTTCAGTTTATCCGCGTTCGGATGCTTATCACATGCCAATACCTCACCTACCAACAGGCCTGCAAGTTGCTCCCGGTCCGCCCCTACCTTGATTATACCTTCTACCTCCAAGCCAACATCCGTGAGAATGTTACCAAGATCTTCGGGTTTTTCCTCAAGTTCAATGTAATCTTTCAGCCAGTTGAGGGATATTTTCATTTCAAAAAATTAAACCGCGAAATTAATGATTTAGGGTTTGCAGGCTCTTTTATGACAAAAAAAAGCAAGTTCAGATCAGTCCCTCATCCGCAAAACTATAGTATCCCAGATCCGTGAAGATCAGGTGATCCAGAATAGGCAGATCAAGTGATTTTCCCGCCTGGACCATTTTCCTGGTCAGGGATCTGTCAGCCGTAGAGGGTTTGGGATTTCCCGACGGATGGTTGTGAACCATAACCAGGGAAGAACCTTGATTTTCGAGAGCTCTGGAAAAGATAACCTTTGGATCGGCAACCGTTCCGGAAAACCCGCCGATCGAAACCCTTTCTTTGCGAACGATCAAATTGGCCCTGTTGAGGATCAGGATCCAAAACTCTTCATGCTCAAGGTCCATCAGGTGCTCTTTCATTTGATCATAAACATCAAGAGAAGAGGATATTTTGGGATTTATTCTGATCGCTTCCGAACTCCTTCTTCTGAGCAGTTCCATTGCAGCCAGGATTGATATGGCCTTGGCCTGTCCGATCCCCTTGATTTTGATAAAATCAGCCATTTTATACTTGGCCAATTCATTGAGATTGTTTCCTGCACTATTCATGAGCTCTTTTGCCAGATCCAGCGCTGATTGAGACCTGGAGCCGGTCCCAAGCAGGATAGCCAATAACTCAACATTCGAAAGAGCCGATCTCCCTTTAAGAAGAAGTTTCTCTCTCGGGCGGTCTTCTTCCGCCCACTGCTTTATGCTGATATGTCCCTGGGAAGGATATCTCATGTTCAAGGTACTATAAAATAAAAAAGCCTCGCAGAGAACTGCAAGGCTTTCGGACCCAAAGGTCAAATTTCTTTATAAGCCTGAAACGAAACGGGCGAGTTTAGACTTCTTGTTGCTTGCGTTGTTTTTGTGGATGATGTTATTCTTCGCAAGTTTATCGATCATACCACTGACCTTCCGGAAAAGCTCTTCAGCGGTTTTCTTGTCTTTGGTCTCTTTCAGCCTTTTGATAAAGGTTCTGGTGGTTTTCAACTGATACCTGTTCCTCAACCTTTTAGCCTGGTTCGACCTGATCCTCTTAATTGCCGACTTATGATTAGCCATGAAAAAACTCTCTTTAAAAAATTGGAGCGCAAAGGTAAAACTTCTTTTCTAATTTTAGAATAGTCCTTTTAAACCTTTTTCATGAAGATCAATTCCGGGTACATAGTCCCCTCTTGCCTCTTTAACCTCGTTTTTCTGCTTTTTTCGAATTCTTATTGCTCCGCATGGGGATTCTTTGCGCATAAAAAGATCAACCAATTCGCGATCTACACACTTCCACCACCACTGTCGGGGTTCTACAAGGATAATGTCCAATACCTGATCCAACAATCCGTAGCGCCTGACAAGAGAAGATATCTGATCCCTTCAGAAGGTCCCCGGCATTATATCGATCTGGATTCATATGACCTTTTCAGCCTACCAATATTTCCCTTGTGCCTGGACACGGTAAAAAAGTGGTATTCCGACGAAGAAATCAGCTCCTTCGGCATTTTGCCATGGAATCTGATGAAAGAAACGGACAAACTTTATTGGGCATTCTATCATCAGGACTGGAGCAGAGTGCTGAGAACTTCAGCGGAATTGGGCCATTACCTGGCCGATGCTACGGTCCCTTTACACACCACCTCAAACTATAATGGCCAATTCACCAATCAATATGGGATCCATGGCCTTTGGGAGACGAGCATTCCGGAAACATACTTCGACCACTGGTTTCTGACCACCGGTCCCGCATCATATCTGGAAGATCCCAATCAAGCAATAATGAACCTGATCGTCAACACCAATTCTCTCGTGGATTCGGTACTTGAAATGGAAATGAGGGCTGATTCCATTTGTCTGGGAAGAAAATATGGCTCAAAAACACGATCCGGAAGAACGATCTCCTCCTATAGCGAAAGGTTCATCAAAATCTACTATAAACAACTGGATGGAATGGTACAGAGGCAGATGAAGGTAGCGATCAAAATCCTTGGGTCAATATGGTACACCTGTTGGGTTAAGGCAGGTCAGCCGGCATTACCGGATGGCTGGAAAGTTCAAAAAGAAGGGAAATCCCGGGGAAATTCCCCAAGCAAAGCAATTCAGGGCAGAGATCATGAATAGCTTTTTGGTTTACTTTGACCTGCAGATATGGGCTCCGAGAGAAGATGTGTGGCATAACCGGGATCTATCCTTTTAATGAGGTTGGAAAGTTCCATTCCATAAACCTCCAAAGTTCCATTGATGCCCTGACGCATCGCGGGCCTGATTCACAGGGCTCGGAGTTGACCAAGACTGCCAACTTCGGTCATACTCGATTATCCATAATCGACCTTTCCAGCGATGCCAACCAGCCCATGAAAGATGGATCGGGTCGTTATGTCCTTTCATTCAACGGGGAGATCTATAATTTCAGAGAAATCCAAACCAGGCTGAAATCCGCAGGAGTTTCTTTTAAAAGCAATTCGGATACCGAAGTACTATTATACCAACTGATTCATAAGGGCCCCGAAGGATTGAACGAACTCAATGGTTTTTTCTCCCTGGCATTCTATGACATTCACGAAGAAAGACTGATCCTGGCAAGGGATCGGTTTGGAATCAAGCCGCTCCTGTATTTTGCCGATTCGGATAAAGTCGTTTTTTCCTCGGAACTTCACTCACTGACCAAATACGGACTTCCGAAGAAACTAGATCAGGATGCGCTTTATCTCTATTTTCTGCTGAACTATATCCCCGCACCCTACTCGATCTATTCCGGGGTAAAGAAGCTGGAGCCCGGACATTATATCCAAATCAAAAACAAACATTTCGATATACGAAAATGGTACAAACCGCTCCCGGCTGAGGGAGAACCTCACCCCCATGAAGAGTTGCAGAAAAAGGCAAAGAGGATTCGGGAACTCCTGTTTGAATCCGTCGAAATGCGACTCGTTTCAGATGTTCCTTTGGGAGGTTTCCTGAGTGGTGGAATTGACTCCGCCATCATTTCATTTATCGCGAATTCCATCGCTCCGGGTTTTAAAACGTTTTCGGTTAGTCTTGAGAATGGAGGCTATCTCGATGAATCGAGAGAAGCCGAGTTCATGGCCGACTTTCTGAAAACCGAGCATATTCCTTTGAAATTAAACGCTGAATTTTTCAAGGATTCCATGGATAGGATCTTTATGAGATCAAATGAACCTTTTGCAGACTCCTCAGCAATTGCAGTGCAGGCGATAAGTCGAAAAGCCAGGGAGCACATCACCGTGGCGTTAAGCGGCGATGGAGCTGATGAAGTGTTTGCAGGTTACTATAAGTACCAGGCTTTCATGCGCTCATTCAGTCCGGGCATAAAAGAAAAACTGGTAAATTCCGCCTTCCCCATCACTTCGCTTTTCAAGGGTAACCGAGAAGGAATGTTCGGGAATTTGATCCGCAGGATCAATAAATATGCAAGAGCGGCAAGGCTACCGAATGATCAGCGATATTGGCAATGGTCCAGCCCTGTTGGAGTGAATTGGCCCGATGAGATCCTCAAAGTATCCAATGCTGAAGATCATGACAAAATCTTGAATAGTTTGACACCAAATTCATCACCCCAAACTCTGAATGAAGTTCTTCAAAATGATCTCGACCTGGTACTGCCTGATGATATGCTGTACAAGGTGGATCTCTCTTCCATGATCAATTCTCTTGAAGTGCGGGTCCCATTCCTTGATCATCATGTGGTCGAATATGTTTCCAGAATCCCAGGAAATATGAAAGCAAGCCTTGGAAAAAACAAATTGCTACTTAGAGAGGCTTTTAAAAATGATTTGCCAAAGGAGGTCTTTGCTCGTCCCAAAAAAGGATTCGAGATCCCGATCAATTCCTGGCTATCGAGCGAATTACTTGAACCCGTTCAGGAAAAGTGGCTCTCTGAGAAAAATAATCCCCTTGAAGAATTTGTGAATATGAACGAGCTCAAAAAATTAAAAGAAGACATTACCAACAAAAGGGGGGATAATTCTGCAGAGAAAGCCTGGGCTTTGATAAGTTTGCATGAATTTTTAAGCAGGGAAGAAAAGGTCACCAAATAACCTTTTGCCCCATTTATTGAGAGACCACTGCCTCCCGTAACCATGCCGGGAAAACCATAGGATGAAAGAACTGATCAAGGCGATATTAAGGGGTTTTTATTCATTTCCCTTTGGAAGGGAATCCACAAAGAATCTGTTGCTCTCTGACCAGGAAAAAACATTTTTGAATTTTCAAAAGGAGGGTTTTTTTCCAAAGTCCGGTTGGACGAGATCCTGGCAGGAAGGCAAACCAGTCAGTCCGAATAATGAGCCCCGTCCTTGGCTGAGCTTTCCTGCCAACTGTCTGTTGGAGGAGCGTTTGAAAAAAAATATGAAGGTCTTTGAGTTTGGCAGTGGAAATTCAACTCTTTTCCTGGGCTCGCGGGTGGGATTGCTTCATTCTGTGGAGCACGACAAGGAATGGTTTGAAAAATCCGATCCCAAGCCATATCAGAATACTGAGATCTTCTTCTGTCCATTGGAAAACGGTTCCTACCCTGATTTCCCAAGATCCATAGGTCAGGTTTATGATCTGATCCTGATCGACGGACGAGAAAGGGTAGCATGTGCAAAAGCATCTGCTAATTGTCTTAGCAGCGAGGGCGTTATCATCTTTGATGACTCAGAAAGGGATCGATATTCTGAAGGACTGGAGTTTTTGACCGGTCAAGGTTTCAGGAAACTGGACCTTTGGGGGATATCACTAGGGGACTTCAAGCTAAAAAACACCTCGATCTTTTATCGGGAAAATAATTGCCTTGGGATTTGAAGAAAGATAGTATCAAGGTTGGATTTTGCGTGGCCTATGATTGGGAGTTATTGAAGATCTCTCTTCCGCTGGTCTATGACCATTCGGATGTCATTTGCCTAAGCCTTGATGAAGGAAGAAAATCCTGGGGCGGTAGGCCCTATGAATTTGATAATGCCTCTTTTTTCGAATTTGTTCGCGAAACAGACCGGGAAAATAAGATCCTGGTTATCGAGGGAAATTATTCCTCAACCAAATTGAACTCAAGGCAAAACTGCAATCTGCAGCGCACGGATATGGCCGATGCCATGAAACCCGGAGGATGGCATATTCAAATCGACGCCGACGAATACATGATCGACTTCGAAGGATTTAGAAAATACCTGCTGCAGTTAAATCCCTACCCTACCGGAGAAGAAAAGCCTTACAACGTTCTGGTAAGCTTCATACCGATTTTTAAAAATATCGGCGGGAAATATTACCTGGTGGATTTCGGTAAGGAAATCCCCGAATCCTCTCCTTTTGCAACCACCAAACCGCTTTATGAAAGGGCTAAAAGAAACGGCTACTTCAACCATTTGAGCCCTTTCTTCGCCTTGCATGAAACCTGGGCCCGTGGAGAGAAGGAATTACGGTTCAAACTGGCAAACTGGGGACATGCTTCCGAAGAATTGGATACCGAAGAAAAGAGGGCCAGGTATTTGGATATGTGGAAAGAACTCAACGATTCCAACTATTCCAGCATCAAGAACTTCCATCCCGTCCATCCACCCAACTGGCCAAAACTCAAGGCGGTAGAAGCGGCCTCGATCCGGGACCTGATCGGGAAAATGCAAGGTGAAAAACTTCCGATCGGCGATTTCCGGAGAGCGTTGTACAACAGCAGATTGATCTCCAAAATCAAACAAATCACCGGTAATCTCACATAATTTGGGTTTATCGATCATCATTATCCATTACAACCAAGACAGTCTTACCAACCGCTGTGTTGAAAGCATATTAAGTTTCAACGACATCAACAGTACAGAGATCATTATTGTCGACAACGGCTCTGATACTCGGTTTACACCAAAAGAATCATGGCATTCCCATGACATTTCAATTCTGCGGCTAGAGCGTAACTCAGGATATGCCAAAGCTGCAAATCATGGAATCGGGAAATCGACTAAGCCTTTCGTCTTGATCATGAACAACGACGTCGAATTCCGGGAGCAAGGGCTGAACAAGTGCATCGCAAAATTCAATGAAGACCCACAGCTGGGAGCTCTGTCATGTCGCCTGAACTATCCGAATGGAAAACCTCAGCCCGTTGCCAATCGATTTCCGAGTATTCAAAAGGAACTGATCGAGCTTTTTCGGCTTCAAAAACTCAATTCCCGTGGCGATTGGCTTCTGGGTTCGTATCACAATCAGGAAATGTCGACATATTGTGATTGGATTTGGGGCACTTTCGTTATGACGACCAGAAAAAACCTTGATCTGTTACCGGAAAAAAAATTGGACGAACGCTTTTTTATGTACTTCGAGGATGTGGTTTGGGGATACCAGTTTCGCTCGATAGGAATGAAGGTCCTGTACTTTCCTGAATTTTCGGTGATACATCACCATTCCGTCTCATCAGATAAAAGTCTCGGATCAGTATCAAAAAAAAACCTGATGATGGAAAATGAAAAAAGCTTCCTTTTGGAGGCCAGGGGAAGTGTTTATTCCTTTTTTCTGTATTTCTTCCGTGCATTGAATTTCATCTCACACCCCACCAGATTAAATCTCAAGCTCGCCGGAAAATGGCTCAAAATGGCATTCTGAGATCATGGAAATCAGTGTGATCATTCCAACGTATAGGTCAGCGACAAAGGCAAAGAAGATCTTGAAGTATCTGGAGGATCAAACGGTTCAGGACTTTGAAATCATTCTCAGTATTGATGGGAAGGGCGAGCAGATCAAGGTGGAACTTGAAAAGCAAAACCGAAATCTACGGGATGTCAAAATTGTTTGCTCAGGGAAAAGTTTGGGTCGGGGTGGAAATAGAAATTACGGGGTCCGACAATCCAAGGGTCAACTCCTGATTTTTCTTGATGATGATATGCAGCCAATGCCTGATGTAATCTCGAGGTTTAGTCAGGAGCATCTGAAGAATGAAAAGCTCATTCTTGTAGGAGCCCAAATGGAGAATGAAAAGGAGCTAAAAACCGAAGTGGAAAAATTCAAATCCCACCTCAGCAAGAAATGGCTTTCACAAATTACTCTTGAGCCAATGGACAGGGAAACGCTTTTTCTCACAGGAGCGATCTTCTCTATCACAAGAAAAAACTTTGAGGCTTTGGGTGGATTTGATGATAGCCTGAGCGATTGTGAGGATAAAGACCTTGGTTATCGCGCCCTGGACCAGGGGTTGGAGGTGAGATTTGATCCC
>JANQHS010000008.1 GCA_028282565.1 Cytophagales bacterium
TCGGTACTCGAAGAATCATAGTAAAAACCATAATAGCTATCCGACATATAGGAATTGGAGAAGTTCAGGCTCGCCTCATCTTCAAGGCCTATGCCTCCCCACATCCTGGTGCAATGCCCGCGCATACTTGCATAGGAAAAAGAGATCCCTGCATTGCTTTCCACAAAAATGAATGGTTCATCAACCCAACCCCCGGGTGTGGTGGTGGTGATCATGCTCTTCATCAGAAAGGTTCCAGTGACATCGATCTCTTCACCGGAACCCAGGGTCAGATCCGTGTCGATCAGGTAAACCGAATCATAGGTTCTTCCATCGACCAATGAGTTCAACTCGGGTAAACCCGCGCAGCAGGTACCGTCGATAGTGATGGTTCTGGAGACTCCTATGGAATCGACGGCCAGGGGAGGCATACAGAATATCCTTCTTCAATGCATAGCAGGTAATGGTAAAGGTCCCTTCCTGGGTCCAATTGGTTGTCGGGTTGTTCCCGCTTGCAGTAGAAGGCTTCCCCTTTTCAAAATGCCAGTAAAAATCGTAGATGTATCCGCCCCCGTTCGACAGGCTGGTGGTATAGGAAAGCCCCGGATCGGTGTACGGACAAATGCTGTCTTCATCCATCTGAATGGAGATCTGGGCTGCCATAACAGGCGTTCCGACTAGTAAAGAGATGAAAAGTACTAAGGTTAAAGGTGTTTTCATATTTGTGTTTTTAGGATTAAAGCATTGATCGCCAGTCATAACTCAAGCCGCCGAAGATCTATGGACCAGGAATTCGTTCGGTCTTCGGTCTGTTAACCGCTCTGTTTTTTTCAGTGGCCGCATCATGTTTAGGCCTGTAAGCCAGATACCATTGGTAATGAGGGTTCGAGGTTGTGACTAAGCCATGCATGCTTATTGACATTAGGTTTTGTGCTCCTTAAAGCTAGATCGCTTTTCGATCAAAAAAATCATCATTTATAGGGATATTTCATGTAGAGGTTCTGAAGGCAATAACGGGCCCAGACGGCCTGCATTCCCAAAAAATCATCATAAATGATGATTTTCCCGACCCTGGACAGCGGTAATTTTATCCCGCAAAAAATGCCGGTACGAAACTTAATAACCAAGGAAATTCACAGAGGATCGAAAGGAGGACGAACCGGTTGCGGGTACAATACCAATATCCATCCTGAACATTGGGTCGACGACTCAGGAAAGGTTAGCTGCACAAAAAACGGGTGTAAAAAAAAAGTAGCAGATGAGCAGACAATCGGAGCATGATCAGGCCGTCAACGCCGCTGGTGAGATCTATCGAAAAAACGGTAAAAAGGTCTGGGTCAATCCCGGAAGTGAGAAAAACAAGGCATGGGGTGAAAAGTATGTGGACGTCATAGTCCCTTCGGACAAAAGCGAGCAAAGCGCCTGGCTGATCGAGATCGAGACCAAGGAATCCGTCTCAGAACATGAAGCGGAGCGCCAATGGAAGGATTATAGCGAAAGGTACGAGCATTGGTACCTGGCCGTGCCCAAGGGAACCAATACCCAGGCAAAACTGATCTTAACCAGGAACGAGATCAAAAACTGTACGGTTATCATCTGGACCAAAGATGCCAAGGGCATACATACCTTCTGGAATTTGCCTGGGTTGAAATAATCACAGCTGTATCGGGCTGACAGATCATGGCCAGTGGAATTCAGTTGTTGAACCTGGGCCTTTTCAAAGAATACACTTCATAGAGGCCTCTACCTTTCAATCAAAAGCAAAGACATTGCAGGCCATCTTCACCATATGCGCGGTATTTCTGGCGTCAAATTTTGCGATCAGGTGCTTGCGGTGAGTGATCACAGTGTTGGTACTCACATTGAGCTGATCCGCGATCTCCTTATTGCAAAAACCCATGGCGATCATCTCTAGGACCTCCAACTCCCTAGGTGTGATCCTGTCAGCTGAAATCGAGGTATTGGCATTCTCCGCAAAGAGTTTTGGACCTGGTCTTAGCATGATGGTTGCCCGTTAGTAGTTGCTTCAATTTTGAAAAAAGTCCCCGGAATTTTTCCCGGGCTTAAGATTTCGGGCAGAATGGATTAGAATTCGGTATGCTTAAACCAGAATTCAGGAATTTCTTGTCATCAGCGAAAAGCCAAGAGCATAGATCATATTGGTGAAAATACTTGTGAAGCTGTGGATGCTATAAGCATGAAATCCTATCCTGGTCTCCAAAAACGAAAAAATGAAAAAACTGGAAATGTTATAAAAGAACATGCCAAAACAGATCCAAAAATCAGGGCTGTAAAAAACCCTTTCTCCCCTTTTAACCATTTCCAGAAGGACAAGAGTACTGCCAAAAGCCAGGGCAATACAGGATATCATCTCGTAGATGCCAATATTGGCCTGACCGAAGATCAGGTATGCACCGGGGACAAAAACGATCCAGGAACTGAGAAAGAACAAAAGAATGATCCTGAACTTTTGCCTGAACCTTTCAGTACCATAATACTTCAAAAGCAAATACCCAAAAACAGCAGATTCCGTTGGTGAATAGAAATATCTTGCCTTGACGATGAGGCCGACATTCTCCAATTGAATCATCAGACGACTGAAAAGGTCAACCGAAAGCCCAAGGATCAACAACATGAACAACAGCCGGTGAGTATTAGAAGCTTCCTTTCTTTTGTACAGGAATACCAGGATCGGAATTAAAACCGAAATCGCAGAGAGATCCTGAAGCAGGTGACCATCCATGCTTCAAATATCCTATTTTAATTAATCCAGAGGAGGGGGTGGCGGATAACTTCGCTGAAGTAGTACGGGGTTACCCGTTGTGATAACGAAACCGTCCTCATCCAAGGGAGCAAAGATCACCCGGATCTTGTTATCGCCATAGTCGGGATCATCGGAATAACCGAAAAAATAACCCATGAATACAATCCCGTCCTGATTTAAAAAATCCTTCAGATCATCATCATCAGCGGTATCAAAAAATGAATAAGGGTAGTTGGTGTTGTCAGCGAAGTTGGAAACAAAGGAAGCATTATAGGTCTCGACATCTTCCTTGTCAATACTCCCATCGGATAGCCCTGAGACATCGGATTGATGATGATTGAGGTAATCCTGCTCATGCCCATGGTCATCCTCATAGGGAAAAGTATTTCCAGGGAGGATCAAAGTGTTGTTTTCCGGCTCACTTGGCCCCTCCGACTTAGAGTATGAAGCAACCGCTTCAAAAGCCAGGAAAAATGAAGGCAGGCCTGAATCCGCATGGTGATCATTGAAGCAAAACCATGCCAATGATCCCACCTTATCAGGATTCAATGCGCCTTGCAATGAGCTCAGTTCCATGTTTCCGCCCAGGGCGTTATTGCTCGCCACACCGGGATATTCATCAATAAAGCTTGCGATGTATTGATTGGCTTCCGAAATGGTGGTTGAGTAAAGTGACATGCTGAGGGCTTAGGTTGTTATCTCAAAAGGGAAATAGCCAAAATCCGAACCATTGCTATCCAGAATTTTGCTCAAATGCAACTCCGCTTCTTTCGGGCTGGATACGGAGATTCTAAAATGGCTTTTGGCTCTTCCTTCAACATACCAGTTCAGGTAATACTTTTTCCCTTTTTCAAGAGAAAGCTCCAAATCCCCTCCTTCGCCAGGGAGGATCATGTCGTCATTCATTCTGACATTCATGATCCCTTCTTCTACAAATGCTGACATTCTTAGCTTCGGCATATAATCTTTTTTGCATAAGTCTAGTGGTCAGCCTGCCATGAACAAATACCTAATTAGATTTTGGTGCTATCCAACAGATTATGGCATGATAGTAAAAGAATCAGGAAATTTTCAAAAATGAGTTGAGAAAACTATCCTTCCTCCTTCTGGAAACGTTCAAGGCCACGCCGTTTGAGAGGATCACGACACCACCCTCTCCACGTTGGTATTCGGATACATGCTGCAGGTTTACCAGTACTCTGTTGTGTACCCTGGCAAATGCAAAATCCGAAAGCATTTCTTCACAGGATTTCAAGGTCTTTGAGATCAAAATATGCTTATCACCCTCCAGATAGAAGGTGGTATAGGTATTATCTGATTCACAATAAAGGATCTCCGAAGGCCGGACAAAAACCAAACCCTTTGCCCCAGGAAGAGCGATCTTGGCATCAGGAGTCCCTAGATTATTGTAGTTGTTCACAAGGAACCGGAGTTGATCCGCGTTCTTGACCTCTTTGATCTTCTTTGAAGCACGCGATACTGCTTCGACAAAGTCATCCTCCCCAATGGGTTTTAGAATATAATCCACCGCCGATATGCGAAAAGCCTTGATCGCAAACTTCTCATAAGAGGTAATAAAAATGATCTCCAGATCCCAGTGCCCGAGTTTTTCCAGAATATCAAAGGACGTTCCTCCCTGAATGAGCACATCCATGATGGCCACATCAGGATTGGTCTGTTTGAGCAGCGATATACCTTCGACCACCGAAGATGCCTCTCCAAGAACTTTGATATCCGGAAAATTCTTGGCCAGCATTTTTTTGATCAGTTCAAGTTCTTTCGGGTTATCCTCGATTATGGCCAAGTTCATCAGCTATTCTTCTTCGATTATCGGAATTTGAATCTTGACGATCATGCCATTCGAGCTATGATCGTTTTCCATTTCCACTTTGGAGGTCGTCCCGTACAGGTTGTCATAGATCTGCAATCGGTCCCTGATCAGACTCATGCCAAAAGATTTTCTTGTCTTACCTGAGTTTGAATGCTGAGCCCGGCTTTTTCTGCCGGTATCGGAGATCTGACATTCAAGGTATTCTCCCTTCTTGTCGATCTCAAGGAGTATGCGGGCCTCCTTGTCATTCTGGTCGATTCCATGCCATATCGAATTCTCGACCAGCGGTTGAAAAAGCAGCGGTGGTATGAAAACATTCTCCGGTTCGATCTTTTCTGCGATCCTTATTTCCCAATTAAACGAATGATCGCTTCGCGCCTTTTCCATATCCAGATAAACCCTCAAAGTGTCCAGATCTTCCTTTAAGGACAGTTCGGGATGTTCGGAATTCTCCAAAATTTGCCTGATCAGCCTCGAAAATTTTATAAGGAAGTTCTCAGCGGTTTCGATATCGTGGTTCCGCATGAACAATTGAATGGAGTTCAGGCAATTAAAAATGAAGTGAGGATTGACCTGAGCCCTCAGGGCTTTTAGTTCCATTTCCGCCCTTCCTGATTTTAGCTCGAGTTCCCTTCTTTTGAACTGCCCTTCTCTCTTTGCACGATAAAAAACAAAAACAAGGAAAACGAAAGCCAGAACGACCGGTACAAGAGCCCCGAACAAAACAAGATTTACCTGCTCTTTTTGCTGCTTTACCAGGTCCTCCATAGCCGGATCCTCCTGGCCGAAAGCCATACCGGATAAGCCCAAAAATCCCAACATAGCCCATACCAGCCAAGGCATACGCTTTCTGATGGAAAAAACCGGCTCAAATCCACTCATACGGTCAGTGCAGATAGTAGGTCGAAAAAATACGAACAATGGCGTTGCAAAAAAATAAGATAATCGTGGATTGGTACGTCTAAGCTTTAAATGCAGAGCACTATTGAATTTTGCCTACATTGGATTGCATTAGAAAATGAAATTCACCGACCATCCTTAAAATTGGATTGCGGATAGATCAAGCTTGTCAATCACCTATATTTGCAGCTTTATTGAGAAGATATGGAATTCAGCCTGAATCAGGTCGCTTTATTAATCAGGGGAAAGGTAGAAGGAGATGGAGAGATCAAGGTGAACAATGTTGCCAAAATCGAAGAAGCCCAAGCAGGGCATATTTCCTTTCTGGCCAATGAGAAATACGAGCCACAGATCTATACCACCAAAGCTTCCGCTGTAATTGTTTCAGAGGATTTCTCACCAAAAAAAGAGATCTCAGCGGCGCTGATCAGGGTTAAAGATCCCTATATGGGATTTACCGATCTGCTTTCGGAGGTCGACCGCCTGATGTCGCTGGCAAAAAAAGGGATCGAGGATCCCTCCAAAATAGGTCAGGGATCCGAATACGGAGAGAACTTCTACCTGGGTGCATTTTCCTATGTAGGAGACAATGTCAAGATCGGGAACAATGTCAAGATCCATCCTCAGGTTTACATCGGAGATAATTGCAGCATTGGAGACAATAGCATCCTATTCCCGGGGGTCAAGGTCTATAAGCATTGTGTAATTGGAAGTCATTGCACCCTGCATGGAGGTGTGATCATCGGGAGTGACGGATTTGGCTTTGCTCCGCAGGATGACGGATCCTACAAAAAGATCCCGCAGATCGGAAATGTAATCCTGGAGGATTTTGTTGAGATCGGGGCCAACACCACCATTGATTGTGCAACCATGGGATCTACCGTTGTAAAACAGGGTGTGAAGATCGATAACCTTGTCATGATCGCGCACAATGTTGAATTGGGCAAAGACACCGTGATCGCCGGCCAAACCGGTATCGCCGGATCTACGAAGATCGGGGAAAACGTGGTGATGGCAGGGCAGGTCGGACTTGTCGGCCATATCAATATTCCCAACAAGACGACCATCGCTTCCAAATCGGGAGTAAGCAATACGATCAAGAAAGAAGGCACTACGGTATTTGGTTATCCGGCTATGGAAATCAATGATTATAAGAGGGCTTTTGTCGGCTTTCGGCGACTTCCCGATCTCATCAACAGGGTACGGGAACTTGAACAAAAAGTAATAAATTTGGCCCCTTCTGAGGAGAAATAAATGCACATCAAACAGCATACTATCAAGGAGGAGGTCTCGATCGAGGGAGTAGGCCTTCATACCGGTCATAAAACCAAATTAACATTCTGTCCTGCCCGCCCCGATCATGGGATCCGCTTTCAGCGAATTGACCTGGAAGATCAGCCGATCGTTGAAGCCGATGCCGATTATGTGGTCGATGTTTCCCGCGGAACTACACTTGAGAAGAACGGAGCCCGTGTCGGTACGGTAGAGCATATGTTGGCAGCGCTGGTGGGGCTTCAAATCGACAATGTGCTTGTCAAGATCGATGGTCCGGAATGCCCGATCCTGGATGGCAGTTCGGCTCCTTTTATCCATGAACTGGAAAAAGTAGGGTTTGAAGAGCAAAACGCCCTACGGAACTACTTTGAAGTACCAAGATCCATCACCTATCGTGATGAAGAAAACAATATCGAAATAGCGGCTCTTCCCCTTGATGATTACAGGGTGACGGTCATGGTGGATTATAATTCTCCTGTTCTCGGAAGCCAGCATGCCACCCTGAGCAATATCGATGACTTCAAGGAGGATATTTCCTCAAGTCGTACTTTCTGCTTTCTGCACGAAATTGAGGAACTCTATAAGGCCAACCTGATCAAGGGCGGGGATCTCAACAACGCCATTGTCATCGTTGACAGGGAAGTTGAGGAGGGTGAGCTTGATTATTTAGCCGACCTGCTGCAGAAACCCAAGGTTTCCGTAGCAGATCAGGGAATACTGAACAACCTTGAGCTAAGGTATCAGAACGAACCGGCCAGGCATAAACTGCTGGACATGGTAGGTGACCTTGCTTTGGCTGGTCGTCCACTGAAGGGGCAGATCCTGGCAGCGAGGCCAGGCCATGCAGCCAATGTGGAATTTGCCAAGATGCTGAAGAAGGTCATGAAAGAGGTCTCAAGTCTTGGCCCCGATTATGATCCCAAGCTGCCTCCGATTTATGAGGCGCATGAGATCTACAAACTTCTTCCGCACAGATATCCATTCCAGCTTGTAGATAAGATCATTTACCTGGATGATTCAAAGGTCGCAGGGGTAAAGAACGTTTCCCTGAACGAACCTTTCTTCCAGGGTCATTTTCCTGAGAATCCGGTGATGCCCGGTGTGCTTCAGGTTGAAGCTATGGCACAATGCGGAGGAATTCTGGTGCTGAATAAAATTGAAAATCCCCAGGAGTATTGGGCTTACTTTCTGGGAATCGAAAATTGTCGTTTTAAGAAAATGGTTCGTCCGGGCGACACCCTGGTATTTAAATGTGAATTGCTCTCACCGTTGAAAAGAGGAATTGCAAAAATACATGGACAGGCTTATGTTGGTGGAAAACTAGCCTGTGAAGCGGTGATAATCGCCTCTTTGGTTAAAAAATAATGACACAACTCTCTGCAAATATCCATCCTGACGCCAAGCTGGGGGAAAATGTGGTGGTAGAACCATTCGCCACCATCGAAGCTGACGTGGAGATCGGTGATGGCAGCTGGATCGGACCAAATGCGGTCATTGGAAACGGGGCCAGAATTGGCAAGAATTGCAAGATCTTTGCAAGTGCCGCGATCTCCGGAATTCCACAGGATCTGAAGTTTGGCGGAGAGCATACCACCTGCGAGATTGGTGATAATACGGTCATACGCGAGTTTGTGACGATCAGCCGTGGCACCGACGATAGGATGAAAACCGTCATTGGCAGTAATTGCCTGTTGATGGCCTACGTTCATATTGCTCATGATTGCATAATCGGCGATCAATGTATTCTGGTCAACAGCGTTCAGGTTGCCGGACACGTGATCATCGATGATTTTGCGATCATCGGAGGAACTACGGCCGTGCATCAATTTGTTCGCGTTGGCGCTCATGCCATGATCGCCGGAGGGTCCCTGGTACGTAAGGATGTTCCTCCCTTTATCAAGGCCGGAAGAGAACCTCTGGCCTATAGTGGCGTGAATACCGTGGGACTAAGAAGAAGAGGATTTTCCAACGATCAGATCAATCGACTTCAGGATATCTATCGAATCGTTTATCAGGAAGGCTTGAATAACTCCAAAGCCATAGCCTCACTAAAAAGCAATATCCCCGATTCAAAGGAGAGGGATGATGTGATTGCCTTTATCGAAGCTTCGGAAAGGGGAATCACAAAAGGATATACACAAACCATGAAATGATCCTTGAAACGGTAGATCTTTCCAAAAGATTCGGGAGCCAAAGGATCATTAAGGATTTCAACCAGGTTTTTTCTTCAGGAGTGAAATACGCGATCACCGGGCCAAATGGCTCGGGAAAATCGACCCTTCTTAAGATGCTTTGCGGTGTTTTGCCACCTTCCAAAGGTCATGTGGAATATCGCGAGAATCAAAGCCCTGTTCCAATCGACAAATGGTATCAATGTTTTTCAATCTCCGCTCCATACATGGATCTGATTGAGGACCTTTCTCTTCAGGAACTATTGCAATTCCATTCAAGGTTCAAAAAATTGCGCGGAAGAGATACATTGCCTGAGGAGCTAGGCTTTGAAAAATTCAGGCAAAAACCCATCAAGGAGTTCTCATCAGGCATGAAACAAAAGTTGAAACTAGCGCTTTGTTTTTCTACGGGGGCACCGATCATTTTCCTGGATGAACCCTGTACAAATCTAGACTCCGGTGCGATCGATTGGTATCAGGAAAAACTCAACGGAACTCGGGATAAGACCATCCTGATCTTCACAAATCGCAGCGAGGAGTATCCGGGTATTGAAAACCTGATCACCTTGGGCTAAATCTCTTCGGCTCCATTTTTAAGGACCAGTGAAAAGGCCATGGAAAGGCCAATAACCAGGGTACAACCGATCAAATTATACCACAAGTAGGCTACATCCTCAGAATACAGAAAGAACAGGATCACCACGATAATTTGTGCAAGAATGGCTCCGAAGAATACGGCCAGGGCATTTCCCTTTTTGAAGAAAAAGGCCGTGAGGAAAATGCCGAGGATAGTTCCATAAAATATTGATCCTAAAATATTTACAGCCTCGATGAGATTTTCCAACAGATGTGCAAACAGTGCAAAAAGGATCGCCAGGACCCCCCATAAAAAGGTGAATACCTTGGATGAGTTGAGATAATGATGATCCGACTCATGCGGACTGATCACCCGTTTGTAGAAGTCCATGGTTGTAGTAGAACCAAGTGCATTCAATTCCCCGGCGGTAGATGACATGGCAGCTGAAATGATCACCGCGATCAGCAGACCGATGATCCCATGCGGCAGGTAGGTCAGAATGAATTGAAGGAACACAAAGTCAGAGTCCTTGGCCTGCGCATCATCCGAGTTTTGCTCTACAAGTAGCTTTGCACGGTCGCGTATTACAATGCTTTCCTGATAATGATCCCTTGCATCTTGCAAGAGCGATTCGGAATCACCACCGTTCTTTAAAGCTCCTACATAGCCTTCTATACTCGCCTTCTTTTTTTCAAAAACATCCCGGTGGATCTTTCTTAACTCTACGATCTCTCTTGCCGCCTTTCCATCCGGGAGCTGATCCAAGGCGTTTTCATTGAATAGCAAGGGCGGCTGATGAAATTGATAAAAGACAAAAACCATAACCCCCGTGAGAAGGATCAGGAATTGCATGGGAACCTTAAACAATCCGTTGAAGATCAAACCCAAACGGCTCTCCGTGACAGAACTTCCACCGATATATCTTTGGACCTGGCTCTGATCAGTGCCGAAATATGAAAGCGCCAGAAAAAGACCTCCGGTGATCCCCGACCAGAAAGTATATCTCTTGCTCGGATCAATTGAAAAATCAACAATGTTCATTTTGCCAAGGCCGCCTGCAATGTTCAACCCCTCGATCAGGCCAATACCGGAAGGGAGTTTGGCAAGGATCATGAAGAAGGCAATGCCCATTCCTCCCAGGATTACCAGCATTTGCCACTTTTGGGTGAGACTCACAGCCTTGGTGCCACCTGACACTGTATAAAAAACAACCACCGTCCCAACCACCAGGATAGTAATGCCCAGATCCCAACCCAAAATGGTGGATAGTATGATGGCCGGAGCGTAGATGGTAATGCCGGCGGCGAGCCCGCGCTGAAGCAAGAACAAAAATGCAGCGAGCAATCTGACCTTCAGGTCGAAGCGTTTTTCGAGATACTCATAGGCGGTAAAAACCTTGAGCTTAAAATAGAGCGGTATGAAAACCGCTGAAACAATAATGATCGCCAGAGGCAAGCCAAAATAATTCTGAACGAAAGCCATTCCGCTTTCATAGGCCTGCCCGGGTGTAGAAAGGAATGTGATCGCACTGGCCTGTGTTGCCATGACCGAAAGACCGATCGTCGACCATTTCATCTGACTTCCGCCCATGAGGTAGTCGTTTAGGTTTTCGGTTTTACGGGTGCGCCAAATCCCGTAACCGACGATCAATGCCAGGGTACCTGCAAGAACGATCCAATCGGCAAGGATCACGAATAATATCGGGTTAAAAAGGTAAAAAAGGCCACCAAAGCGATGAATACACCCAGCACAAACAAATAAAGCTTATTCCAACTGCCAAAAAATGGTGGTTTGTTATCCTTGTCCATTATGAGCCGTTTTGAGCAGAGATCAGGTTTGC
>JANQHS010000199.1 GCA_028282565.1 Cytophagales bacterium
TGGACCCAATGAGGTGTCCAAAAAACCATAGCAATAATTGTGATCGGGAACTTTGAAAAAGTACAAAGAGATCGTCTCAACGGTGTTTCCATTTCCACCATCTGAGAAACCATATCTTCCTCCGGCCGTGGCAATGCTCCAGCTTTCCCGATTGATATTTCCACTGATCGGATCTCCTGAAATCGCTTCAACTCCAGGCTCATCTTCCGAACATGAAATCAATAAAAAGGAGATCAGAAAGGCTAGGTAGAGAATTCTCATGATAAGGCTTTTTGATTGATCAAAAAAAAAGCCCGATGGTAACCACCGGGCCTCAGATCCAGTTGCATAAACTCAGATGCTGTACTCAGCAAATATTTCATCAAGTCCTTCTTTGTTGGAAGGACGCGGTGCCATGGCATCAATGATATTGCCCTCGGTATCCAGAAGTATAAACCTTGGAATGCTGTAGATAGCATAGGATTTCACCCATTCCGAACTCCAGTCGCTATCAGCAAAAACCTGTGTACCTACAAGTTCCTTTTCCACCACGAAGTTCATCCACTTCTCCTTATCGGCCAGATCATCAATAGAAACGCCAACGAACGCGATATTCCGACCTCTATATTCTTCTTCCAGCGATTTGAGGTGTGGGATCTCTCTGACACAAGGCCCGCACCAGGTGGCCCATACGTCAAGGTAAACGTATTTACCTCTGAAATCCTCCAGGCTAACCGTTTCGCCATTGATGTCTTCATAGGAGAACTGGGGAGAAGGATTCCCTGGCACCAGGTTTTCAAGTGCCTTGGCTTTATCGGTCACCCTGCCTTTTAACTTGTCGTCGTCAGATAATTCCATGATGAAGGCAGCAATGTCATAATTGTATTCCCCTCCGGGAGTCATTTGGTAGTTCAATGAACGAACCATGTTGGATTGCTGGCTAGGATTACTGATGCCCTTGATATAGCTGATCTTCTGAGGAATTTCCATGTCTTTCATATTTCGTTCATGGAACTTCGACACCAGTTCTTTGTACGTGGCATGGTTCAGATAATCATCCTCCCGGGTATAGTCAATGGCATTGATGGAGGCCATGAATTCCTCGGATGGCTCATATCCGGGTACCTCTTTGCCATGGTAGTACCCAAAGAGTATCTTATTCCATTCAACGCTATAAGTGACGTTCCTTTTTTCCATCTCCAAAAACGCAGCGCTCAATCCTTCCTGTTTTGCAAGAAGTTCATTGACCTTAAGTGATAGCTCATCGAGATGCCCCTGAGCTTGGGTTTCGTCCATTTTGTAAAAAGAACCCGGATCTATACTGCTCTCAATGAGAAGGTATTTTACCGCTAGGTAGTTATTGGTTTCGGAGCCCGGACCTTCATAACGGATCGACTCATCGAATTCATCCGTATTCAGCGTCATGTACAGATTGTATCCCGGAGCAAGATAGATCTCACTGGATTCTTTGGTGTCATCAAAACGGTAATACCCTGCTTCGACCCTTAGGGTATCCGACCAGCTGCCATCCTCACTTAAAGGAAAATCCTGGCTAAATCCGGTTCTGGATATCCTGACCTTGTCACCTGAGGGATTTTCTACCTTACCTGAGAAAACAACGTAATCGACCTTCGGTGCCATGTTGCAACCGAAAAATGAAAAGCCTAATGCTAGAATCAGTAATTTATTCATGCTCAATTTGATCATTCCAACTCCGAAACTAGGCAATTCCGGTTTGGTATAGAAGCAAGCTGATTTGAAAGGTCATTTTAAATCCCCAAACGGGATATAATTGTATTCGGGTGAACAATTGAAGAGGTGATCAAGAATAGAAATATGGCCGTTTCCAAAGATTACCAAAATCCTGTCCTCCGGACCTTCCGTGACCATTTGGATCTTTCGAAATGTTCTGAGATTGCGATTGTACCAATAGGCGGATAAGGCATCCACACCCTGAAAATCGGGAAGTTTGAAATCACCGATCAGGTATGAACCGTAATTAAAGTTCCAGGATTCCTCAGAGTTTAATCGTTTGAAGAAATCCAATAATGTCATTTGGTGCAGCATTTTATCCCGGTAGTCGAGGTATTCGTAAAACTTATCTTCCATGGGATCGTCACTCTGCCAGTCATAATCCGCAAATACCGTTTCAAGTGCGGGACAAAGGCTGTCGTATTGATGGGCAAAGGAATTTGCGTCGAGGCAATACAGACTGTCGATCTTAAATCTTCGGGCAAGGTAAAATCCTAGCTGATATCTTTCATCCCTTATTGCCTCCATATCACCTGCAAGGAATTCCCTGTATTTTCGATTCATTCGGACCGGATCACTGGATTCAATGACAATTTTGTTGGGATTGAATGCTGCGATGTAATCCCTCAGTTCCTGCATTTCTTCCTGCCGTTTGGCACTAAGTACATCGACGCGCTGGTTGGTGTCGGTTTTATGTACGTCTTTATCCGGATAGGCAAAATGAAAAGTTCCAACCAGGGTAACGGTAGGTATTTTCTCACCATCCGGATAAACAAATTCCATGGGGGGAAGTAGCGACGATTCACTGTCAGGGACCTTTGGGGTTTTGGTGCTGCAGGAATATAGGATTCCAATCAAAGGCAAAATACAACAGAGCTTTCTCATAGGGGTTTTTGCCTAAGAGATTCTCCTAAAAGCCTCAGGGTTGCATTTTTTGTAAACTTTTTTCAATGAGGAAGCCTATCTCTTAACAGGCCGTATACAAAGGTTCCAAGCATAGCGCTGGCCAGAAACACGATAAATACGGTATAACCGCTTCCCATCAGCACGAACATAGGCCCCGGGCATACGCCGGCAAGAGCCCAACCCAGGCCGAATATGGTGCCTCCTACGATATATCGGGTGTATGTAGGGTTCTTGTCATGGATTTCAAGTTCTTTTCCTTCCAGATTTTTCCAATGGAATCTTTTGATGATCTGTATTCCGATGATCCCAAGGCCAACGGCCGAGAATATGATCCCATACATGTGGAAAGATTGAAAATGGAACATCTCGAAGATCCTGAACCAGGAAACAGCCTCGGCTTTATAGAGCGTGAAACCAAAAACGATCCCTACCAAAATGTATTTAAAGTATCTCATGATCCCGGATTAGAATAGCAATGGAAAAACAACATAAGTCATGATCAATCCTCCGATAAAGAAACCGATCACTGCGACCAGGCTTGGAACCTGGAGTTCGGACAATCCGCTGATGGCATGGCCGGAGGTACAACCACCGGCATACCTGGCACCAAAACCTATTAGGAAGCCTCCGCCAACGATGATCAGAAGCCCGCGGGCGGTAAAAAGCGATTCCCAGGAATAGAAATCCGGAACCAAGGGCACTGCCTGATAGGCTACATTGTCTACGCCCAGTTTTTGAAGTGACTCAACCGTGCTCTGCGAAACATGGGCTAGATTGCCATCCGGGCCGGAGAAATAATGAGATGCAATATAACCGCCAAACATGGCTCCCAGAACGATCATGAGATTCCAGCCCTCCTTTTGCCAGTCATAGTTGAAGAAGTCGGCAAATCTTCCGGCACCATCCGCGGCGCACATCGCCCTGAGATTCCCCGAAATACCAAACTCCTTCCCCAGGAACAGGAGGGTAAAGACGATCAAAGAGATCATTGGTCCTGCTACATACCAGGGCCATGGCTGGCTCAGTATCTCCTGAATACGAATCAAAAAATCCGGCATGACATTTTTTTGTTTCGAAAGAGGATACAAATGACTTGTCTAATTATGATGACGGACTTGCCGAAAGCTGATTTTCGTCAAGTGCTTGACAGCCTGGATGATTGAAAAACCAGGGACTTTTTTTTGTGTTATTTTTGATAAGCTCAAAGGATTGATCATGAGAAAACGAATGAATATAGCCGGCCTGCTCATGGCTGCCATAATGCTTTTCCCCCAATTTTTATCGGCAGCGAATTCCACTAAGGTCAAGGATATCATCCGGTTCACAGAAGCGGACAAAGTGGATGAATCAGCAGCTCTGGAAATGCTTGCAGAAAAGTTCCAGCTCGAAATCGGCACGGACCTGGTCTTAAAAAAAGTACAGGATGACGAGCTGGGAATGCATCATGTTCAATACAGGCAGTTTCACCAGGGAATCGAAATTGTTGGAGCGGGTCTTGGATTACATTCCAGAAACGGGAAGTTGAGCTTTGCCAATTATCATCTCTATGCCGGCCTTGAAATTTCAGCTATGCCCTCCATCTCAGATCAAAACGCCGTTCGTATTGCCATTGAAAATCTTGGCCTGGAAAATCCACTTTGGGAAAACAACGATATGGAGAGATGGCTTCAGGATCATGAAAACGATCCAAATGCTACTTGGAAGCCAAGTCCCGAGCTTATTTTATCGATTTCTCCTTCTTCTGGAGAAAAGGAGACCATTCATCTGATCTGGAAAATGGACCTTCATTCGGAAGATCTTCTGGACGGAAAAATAGTATATGTGGATGCCCATTCCGGTCGGGTTCTGGATGTTTTTGAAACCTGCCATACCACCGCCGTGCAGGGAACCGCCGTGACAAGGTATTCGGGAACCCAGGTCTTCACAACGGATTCTGTGGCCCCGAACCTCTTCACCCTGAACGATGAATCCAGAGGAGCGGGTATTTCCACGCTTAATCTCAGGAAATTCACTGCAAACAACCTGGACTCGGCTGTTGAATTTGTCGACACGGACAATTTTTGGGATAATGCCAACGCGGCCAAGGATGACGCGGCTACTGATTGCCATTGGGGGGTTCAAAACTCTTATGACTACTTTTTGGATGTTCATGGACGGAATAGCTACGACGGGGCCGGTGGATCCATCACTTCTTATGTTCATTATGACAACAATGTTTTCAATGCCTTTTGGTTTGGCGGCATTCAGTCCATGTTTTTTGGCGATGGAAGTGGCGGAAGCAATCCGTTGACATCCATAGATGTCGCCGGGCATGAATTATCTCATGGAGTGACTCAATTTTCTCCCCAGGGAGGTCTCCTGTACTACGGGGAATCCGGAGCCCTCAACGAGGCCTATTCGGATATTTTCGGAACCGCCATTGAATTTTATGCCGGTGATCCCAATGCATCATGGATCATGGGCAGAGCAAATTTTGCACTCAGAGATATATCCAATCCCAGATCTTTTGGTGATCCGGATACATATCAGGACAATAATTGGGTCAACATCATCGGGCAAGACAACGGTGGGGTGCATACCAATAGTGGTGTCTTCAATTACTGGTACTATCTTCTCTCCATGGGTGGCTCGGGCGTGAATTTCTTTGGAACATCATATGATGTTCATGGCCTTGGTTTGGATACGGCTGCCCATATAGCCTATCGTGCTTATCAGACACTGGGCTATCTGGACTTTCTGGATGGGTATCTGGATGCATATCATTTCACCATGCAGTCGGCCATCGATCTTTATGGCTGCGGATCAAATGAGGTTCAACAAACCCTGAACGCCTGGAAAGCGGTTGGTATCGGTGGAGATTCCCTGACCCATGATATGGAAATGATCGCCCTGAATTCTCCCATACTCAGCGGGTGTGAGCTGGGAAATGCCGAGGAGGTCGAGATCCGGTTTAAGTACAACCAGCAATTCTGTGGAAATGGGATCCCTCCGGGGAGCCAGATCCCTGTGGGTGCCAGGATTCGCGGCGGGAGCCAGGTGATCAATGAGTTTTATACCGTTCCTCCCGGTGGCTTGAACGACGGTGATATCGTCACCTACACCTTCAACCAGAAATTTGATCTGTCCACTCCGGGTCGATACAGGATCGAATCATGGGTGGGATGGCCACATGATGCTCTTGCCTATAACGACACCCTGAAAAATCAGGGAGCCTGGCAAAAGAATGCCACGGAGGTCATCAAACCTCTGGAATTTGACAATGACTTCTATACCGGTTTTGAGAGGGGACAGGTGAACGTGGATACATTTGTCGTCCTGAATGAAGCTTTTGGTCATTCCTACAGACAATTCCAGGCAGGCAATGGTAGCTTCTTCGCCATGCGTCAGACCGCTCAATTCGAACCCGATACCGGCGGTTTGGTTTCAACTCTGGATACAGCATTGAATTTTTCATTGAATTCACAGTTGAATACCCAGGTCTGCTTCTGCATAGATGCCACCCTTGCTGATAGGATCGATTTCTGGTTTGACCTGCGACAAACCTATTCACCCGAGCATATTGATACCATCAACCAGTTGAATTTTAAGGATACCAGAAGCTCCATGAGGGTATTGGTCAACGGAAATCAACTTGGACCTCAATACCATCCGACTACACCGGAAAATGATCCCTATGTGACCATTAAAAGGAACTTGGATGCTTATGCAGGGACCAGCTTTTCTCTTTGTTTCCAGGGCAACCACTGGGTTCCAAAAGCCAAGGACTCTTACTTCATCGGTGACAATACCGATATCGATAATATCAGGATAAATATGTTCGGATCTGCCCTGGGCAACGAGTCCCTGACCACAAACCAACGGGAAGTCAAGATCTTCCCCAATCCCAACACGGGGAATTTCACCCTTGAATTGCGCAATGTTCAAAGTGGGAATTATTTGATCGATGTGTTCGATCTGATGGGAAGAAAGGTCGAAACAAGGTCTTTGGAGATTTCCTCTGAAAACGCATCTGCACTAGTGGATCTGCAGGGATTGAGCCCCGGGATTTATTCGGTGGTGGTTAACGCTCCCGATCAACAGTATCAGGAGAAGGTTGTCGTAGAATAGGGCTAGCGCAATTCCCGAACTGTCCGGCGCGTGTTTGCAAAAAAGGCCTGGAGACCATCCGGGCCCTCTCCATCATGCCCGGCCCATGTAATTTTATGACTCCGTTCGTTCTTATGGACAATGATGTACTGAGTAATATCCCCAGGCTTGTTGAGATCTATTTCCCATGGGTTTAAGGCATCCAGTTCTAAGAAAATGCTTTGCCCTTCGGCCAGGTAAAGGTTACCAATGTGCTGGAATGTTCCATCCTCAAAGTTCTTTTGTTCCACCTTTCCGTTCTTGTAGAGCCTGAACTCTTCATAC
>JANQHS010000310.1 GCA_028282565.1 Cytophagales bacterium
TGGAAACCAAACTGGTGATCCTCCCGAATCCATGCAGGATCATGCTGATCGTTGGAGAGGGTGAAAGAGAAGAACTCTGGAGGTTACAGGGGAACTAGCTTCTAAAACCGGTCGCCCTCTTTGCCTTATCCAATACACTGACAGCCACTTCTTTGGCTTTCAGGGCTCCTTTTTTCAATTCTGATTCAACCTCCTCCGGATTTTCCATATAGAAATTGAATTTTTTCCTTTCCTCAAGGTACTTAGCTAAGATCAGATCGAGCAACTCTTTTTTGGCATGTCCATAACCATAACCCCCGGCTTCCAGATTTTTTCGCATTGCTAGAGTATCGCTCTCCGGAGCGATCAGACTGAAGATATTGTAGATCAGGTTTTCATCCGGGTCCTTGGGATCTTCAAGTGCAGCGCTATCCGTCACGATAGAATAAACCTGCTTTTTGAGCTCTTTCTCAGGAAGGAAAATATCGATGAAGTTGTTGTATGACTTGCTCATTTTCCGCCCATCGATTCCGGGAACAGTTTGCACCCGTTCGTTGATAAAGGCTTCCGGAATTACAAAGATCTCTTCTCCGTAATGATGGTTGAAGGTCTTACCTATGTCCCTGGTCATTTCTATATGCTGTTTTTGGTCCTTGCCCACGGGAACTATGTTTGAATCATAGAGAAGTATATCGCAGGCCATCAGGACCGGATAGGTAAACAGACCGGCATTGACATCAGAAAGATTGTTCGCTTTGTCCTTAAAGGAATGCGCGTTGGCCAGCATGGGATAGGGTGTAAAACAACTCAGGATCCATGTTAGCTCCGTGACTTCCGGAATATCGGATTGGCGGTAAAAAACGGTCTTATCGGTATCCAATCCGAAGGCTAGCCATGCTGCAGCCGTTGCGAGGATATTATCCTTGCGAACCTCCGGGGATTTGATGGTTGTCAGCGAGTGAAGGTCGGCGATAAAAAGAAAGGAATCATTACCCGGCTTTTCTGCCAGTTCGATGGCCGGTCGAATGCCACCCAATATGTTCCCAAGATGTTGCCTGCCGGAACTTTGAATTCCGGTTAGAATTCGAGCCATTTTTTTCGTTTTGAGCAGCTAAACTAAGAAGTAGGTTTCATGAAGCCTCTATAAGGTCTGATTAAACATAATAATCTTAAATTTGAAGGAAAAGAGCCTTCTCGACATGAAATTCTTCTTTTGCATATTTCCTTTCTTGTTGCTGGGCTGCAATCAACAAAAATCTTCAGGCCCTGTAGTGTTGGATGAGATTCCTGTGATCTTCTCTATGATCGACCAGGACGATAGTTTATGTGTTTTTCAAGTTCAAAAGGGTTATGAATATCTAGGGCGGTTGACTCTGCCTCCTGATTCAAATTTGACCTATGATACCTCTGATTTTTATTTGAACTTCAGCTATGAAGATCCGGTCACAAGTATTGTTCAAGACAACCGACTAGATCTTATAGAATGCGATACTTGTGAGTTGGATTTCCGTTTTGAACAACCCGGTGTTCAAAAATACCTCTACGAAGGACTCCTTTACCCGGAAACTGACTTTGATAAACCTATCTCAACCCTATTGACTTTTGGCAACAATTCCGGATCTCTTTCCGCCATTGCTCAAACACGACTTGTTCCCTGTTTTAATATTAAAACACCTCAGTGGCGTTGCTATAACATAGCTTCCAATCCACGAATGCTTTTTGATGAGTTAGAGATAGAGTTCATTGAACCCAAAGGAGGGGCTTTGATCAATGTCTATCTCACCGTTCTATACTTTGAACTACCGATCACCGGAGGGATCCCAGCAGAAAAAAATACAATTGATAGTCCACTATTTTTGATTTCGATGATGGAATTGGAAGGCCAGAAAGGTTTTGATCATAATATCAAATTTGATTCCCTGCTTTTTGGCGATTATTTGAATTCGGCGATTGACACAAGCAACAATGCAATTGTTTCCGAAAGGGTTGCCGTGACGGCGACCTTTACTTTTGAAATCTACAATGAGGATTTTAAGTCCTACCTCAACTGGGTGGCCAACGGGGGGAATAGAAATCTTGAATTAAGTGGTTCTAACTTTGAAGGAGGGTTCGGGTTTTACTGTGCAAAGAAAAAGAGGGTTATTCCTGATGTCTTGATTCAGACCAATAAGCACAACTACTTTGACCGATGGCCAAGCTTAAAGCATAGTTGATCTTCGCAGGCCTGCGATTATCTGGGGAATTTTTACTCCCTTTGTATTAAATATCAACAAGACTAAGAAGATGCAAAATTCTCTTTTTCGGATTTTATCCTTAGCACTCTTTTTGATTGCTGCTTCTGTAAATGCGCAGCCGAAGATCATCATCGATGAAAGCACTCATGATTTTGGAAGGATCGAAGAAGCCAATGGCCCTGTGGCCCATGAGTTTAAATTCAAAAATGAAGGAGATGCGCCTTTGGTCATCGCCGGGGTCAAGGCCAGTTGCGGATGTACAACTCCATTTTGGACCAAAGAACCCGTCATGCCCGGTGAGGAAGGAAAGATCGAAGCCAAGTTTGATCCGACCAACCGCCCGGGTGGTTTTTCCAAATCGCTTACGGTCACGTCCAATTCTGAACCCAATGTAACCATGCTCTTCATCAAGGGTTATGTTTCTCTTGCGCCAAAAAGCCCGGAGGAGGAATACACCAAGAAAATGGGAGGCACATGGATGAAGTCCAATTATCTGACCATGGGCAAAATGTATGAGAATGATTCTGTGGTCAGCAAAAGCTTCAAGATCTACAATGCTTCGGATACGATCATCACCTTCTCGGATATGATGGCAGTACCGAAATTCATTGGGATTGAGATCATTCCCATGGCGTTGAAACCAAAAGAGATTGGCGTGATCAATGTGAATTACTATCCTATGGTCAGGAATGACCTCGGACTGCAGAACGATATGATAACCCTGGTAACGGACGAAAATAACCGAAAAGCCCAGAAATATTTGAATATCACAGGTCAGATCCGGATGTATTTTCCTGAGATGACCGAGGATGAACTGGCTAGAGCTCCAAAGATCAGGTATACCAAGGAGTCTCATGATTTCGGGAACATATCC
>JANQHS010000331.1 GCA_028282565.1 Cytophagales bacterium
CTATGAAACCGAGGATGGAAACGGAGCCATTAGCGGGCAGCAATGGAGATACATCAACTCCTTCCCTTTCCATTTCACCGCCGATTACTTTATCGGGGATTATGGAATGACAAGAATGTTTGTCGGAGGCGGGATCGGAGCCTATAGGATGTACCAAAGAACGGATATGGGGATCTATACCACCGAGCCAAGGGAATGGATGTTCGGCATCGCGCCCGAGGCAGGAGTCATCGTCCCTATGAACCGTGACGCCCTTTTCATGGCTACCCTCAGGTTCAACTATGCATTCGAATCGGGAAGTATTCAAAATACTTCCTATCTGGGTATCAACCTCGGGTTCGCCTGGAACTAATTCGGCATTCTGCTACTTGTCCCCTTGTTTGAGGATCAGCCTTAAGGATTGATCGAAGGTGAAATAACTCCAGGTCCAGTTCAGAAATACAAAGAGTTTGTTCTTGACCCCGAGGATCTGAAAAAGATGCACGGCCAACCAGAAAACCCAGGCAAAAAAACCATGAAAGCTGAGTAGCGGAAGATCACAAACAGCCAGATTTCTTCCAACCGTAGCCATAGAACCAAGGTCCTTATAACTAAATGGTTTCCAGTTTTTTACATCTTTCTTCTTTAAGTTGTTAGCAAGGTTATTTCCCTGTTGAATTGCCACCTGTGCAACCTGGGGATGGCCTTTAGGGAAATGCTCTTCTTCCATATAGGAGATATCTCCAAGCGCATAGACATTTTCAGGACCTTCCAGCCTGCTATAGCGATCCACCTTGATCCTTCCCGCCCCGGCCTGGAACTCCTCCAAACCGGCAATAGTACTTCCTGAAACACCAGCAGCCCAGATGAGGGTTTTGGCATGAATAGGCTGATGGTCCTTTATGGAAATGGTCTCTCCATCATAGTCCTCGACCATGGTCTCAAGGCTCACTTTCACACCCAACCTCTCGAGATATTGTTTTGACTTGGCCGAGGATCTTTCGGACATACCCGCCAATAGCCTCTGGCCTGCTTCCAGTAGGGTAATTTTCATTTGCGAAAAATCCAGTTCTGGAAAATCACCCGGAAGGACATATTTTCTCATTTCGGACAAGGCACCGCTCACCTCAACACCAGTAGGACCTCCTCCTACCACAACGATATTCAGATAACTGGCCTTTTGGCCTTCGTCTTTTTCGTTGATAGCATTCTCAAAGCAATTCAAGATTCTATTCCTGAGAAACAGGGCCTCTCCCACACTCTTCATCGGGATTGCATTTTTCCGGATATTCTCCATTCCGAAAAAGTTAGTCCCCACTCCGGTGGCGATCACCAGATGATCGTATGAAAGCTTACCAAGATCGGTTTGGATATACTTTTGGGCATGATGTACGCGTTCCAGTCTGGCCATTCTGATATGAATGTCTTTCCTTTTATGAAATATCTTTCTAAGCGGAAACGAAATTGAACTGGGCTCAAGCCCTGCCGTAGCAACCTGATAGTATAATGGTTGGAACTGATGATAATTATGGCGATCGATGAGAATGATCTGGAACCCTTTGTTCATCAGTTTCCAAACCAGCTTAAGGCCTCCGAACCCAGCTCCGACAACAACCAGTCTTGGTTTTTCGGTCCTTTGAATATTGGGCAGATTGAAATCACTCATAATCCCGGGGTTGATCTATTGTCTTTTTACAGACCTCTGCAAATAAAAAAACCACCTCTAGAATAATACCCAATCATGGGGAAAGAATTTGATATAAATTCGCGAATTCATACAAAATGGAGAGAACATGGCATCGACATTTTTGTTAAATTACTTAGTTCAATCCGCTATCTACCACAATGAATGATCTTGATTTGATCCGGCAGAGCGCCCGGGATTTTGCAGAAAAACACATCAAACCACATATAATGGATTGGGATGAATCCCAGACCTTCCCGGTTGAAGTATTCAAGGAGATGGGAAAGCATGGATTCATGGGCATCCTGGTTCCTGAGGAATACGGAGGGGCCGGCATGAATTATCAGGCCTATATCACAATCCTGGTTGAGATCTCAAAGGTTTGCGGGGGGATTGGTCTGTCACTCGCAGCTCATAACAGCCTTTGCACAGGTCATATCCTGACCGAGGCCAATGAAGAGCAAAAGAA
>JANQHS010000184.1 GCA_028282565.1 Cytophagales bacterium
CCCTTAGTCTTTTTTAAGGCTTTCAGAATTGTTGCCGCGCCATCTTCAAGTTGATCCAGTCCCGATCTTTGGAGTGAAATATCCAGCTTACCATCCTCACGGATCTTTTTAACATAACCCATCAGCTCATCACCCGGGTTGATCTTCCGGAAGACCTCACTTGAGTAGATCAATCCAAGGTATGATTGGTTCACGACGACATTGTATCCAAGGTCCGTGGGGCTCCAGGCCAGCAGATCGACTTCCTGTCCTTCAGTCAGGTTTCCCTCAACCTCTTTGAAATGCTTTCTGAGTTTTGTTGTCCCCACAAGTCGATGAGTTTCCGGGTCCAGATATAGATAAATCAAGTAATCATTTCCGGCTTTGAGCTCTTGCTTTTGCTCTTTGAACGGAACAAGCAGATCCTTGTCCAGGCCCCAATCCATAAAGGCCCCAAATTTGGAAACATCCTTGACCGTCAGAAACCCGAACTGTCCAAGGGTGAGGCGAGGTGTCTGAGTTGTAGCCACCAATCTGTCCTCGGAATCCCGATAAAGAAATATACGGATCCTGTCACCGATCTCAGCGACTGAAGGAACGAACTTGTTGGGCAAAAGAACCTCCTTCTTGCTCTTGTCCGTGAGATAGATGCCATGATCTGAAACAGATACCACCTCGAGCAAATTATATCTTCCGATCTCCATGATGATATCGCAAAGCTAGTTCACGGAAAGCATTCACGAAGCTGAAAGTCATATAGTGATTTTTCCCTTCCCCAATGGCATTTTCTCCGCTTGTCAATTTTGACTAAGAGTTTACTCCTGGGGTAGATAGATTTATAATGCGTTAAAAACCAAAACCTTATGTTGAAGAACTATTTCCTTACATCACTTCGGACGATGTTCAGGAACAGGGCCTTTTCCTTTATCAACCTTGTTGGCCTCGCGGCGGGGTTAAGCTGTTTCCTTCTGATCCTCATCTTCGTCAGCGATGAGTTGAGTTATGACAAACACATGAGCAAGAAGGACAGGATCTACAGGCTCAGGTATCATATCTCTGAATTTGACATAGGACTGGTTCCCCCGATCTTTAAGGAGCATCTGAACGATTTCTTTCCGGAAGTTGAGGCTTCCGCCCGGCTATTTTCAAGAAGCGTGAGTATCATCGTACCTAAGTCCGATGGGGGAGAGCTGAGATTTGAAGAAGGCAATGTGAACTTCGCCGACCCGGAGATCTTGAGCATCTTCGATTTTGAGCTGATCTCCGGAAGTCTGGAGGGAGCCCTTGAGCAACCCTTTACACTTATCCTGAATTCCGAAATGGCTGATAAGTATTTTCCCGGAGAAGATGCGGTAGGAAAAACGGTCATTATGGAAGGGGACAGGAGCTTTGAGGTTATAGCGGTGGTCAATGATTTCCCGGCCAACACGCATACGCATTTTCAGATGATCCTTCCTTATGACAACATGTATGACCTGGAACCGGTGTCAATACAAGAAAGGATAAGGCAAAACTTCAAAATGAACTGGATGGTATCACATTCTCCCACCTATGTTCTGCTTGAGGAGGGTGGAGATTTCAATGCTGTAAATGAAAGGTTCAAAGCCTTCGTTGAAGAGAAGATCCCGGAGTCCATGCAAAAGGGACAGAGCTTCGAGATCCAGCCATTGCTGGACATTCATTTGAATCAGGACGTCCAGGCACAGGCAGAGCCATCGGGCAGCCCCGAATTGATCATTATTTTTGCTGCTGTTGGCTTGTTGACCTTATTGATCGCCTGCATCAACTACATCAACCTATCCACGGCCAAGTCCCTGCAAAGAACCAAGGAGATCGGCATGAGAAAAGCCCTGGGAGCAAGTCGCGGAAACGTGATCGTACAATTTCTGGGCGAATCCCTATTGCTCACGTTGATGTCCGCCTTCATGGCCTTGATCCTGACTGGGGTGTTTCTCCCGGCCATGAATGCAATCATGGATAAGGATCTCGATCTGAGGGTTTTTCTCCAGCCCGAGTTTGCCCTGGGACTGATCCTGGTGATCTTTCTGACGACAATACTTGCCGGCCTTTATCCGGCCTTCTTTGTTTCTGCTTTTCCTCCCTTAAACAGTATTAGCACAAGTTTTTCGTTTTCCGGAAAGAAAAGCGGACTTTCTTTTCGTAGGGTACTCATCATACTACAGTTTTCAGTCAGTATTTTATTGATCTCCAGTACGCTTATCATTTACCAACAATTCAACCTTTTTAAGAACCAGGCGCTTGGGTTCAATAAGAATTCCCTGGTGACCATAGATATTCAAAGTGAGAACTTCAACAGCATTTTTAGTGGTATGGACCAGGAAACAGCCAATAAACTAAGGGCCTTTGAGACAGAGATCTCAAGAATACCTGGTTTAAAGAGCAGTTGCCTCAGTTCAAGCATTCCAGGCTTTGGCATGGTGAACCGCAACATCATTCCTGAAGGATTTACTTCTGAAGATAATATGCTCTGCGCTACCATGGCAATAGATTATGATCTGATCCCTACTTATGAGATGGAATTGGTTGCGGGAAGGAATTTTGATGAGAGTTATGGAACCGATCCCCAATCAGCCCTGATCATCAATGAGTCGGCCATCGAGGAATTTCAGTTTGGCTCCCCGGAAGAAGCCTTGGGAAAGGGGATCAATCTGGAAGGAAAACTGGGCAAGGTCGTGGGTGTGGTCAGGGATTTTAATTTCCTTTCTTTAACAGAACCCATGAGGCCATTGATCATGGAATACTCCATGGGCCAATTCAATTCCTTTACATTCCGGGTGGGAAATGAGAATGTCGAGGAAACCATCAAGGCCATAGAATCCGAGTGGAATAAGTTCTTCCCCAATGAAACCTTCGATCATGTTTTTGTGGATGAGGCCCTGTTAGAGAATTATAGAACTCAGGAGCAACTTGGAAAGCTCATCGGTTATTTTGCATTTCTAGCCATATTGATCTCCTGTCTGGGTTCCTATGGTCTGATCCTCTTCATTGCCTCACAAAAGGAAAAGGAGATCGGGATCAGAAAAGTCCTGGGAGCGAAAACCCACCAGATCGTTATACTGCTTAATGGCCGCTTTGCCTGGCTGGTTTTGATCTCCATGATCATTGCCTGGCCTGCAACATTTTACCTGGCCAACCTATGGCTTGAGGATTTCTCATATCGGGTGGAAATTTCTCCAATGACTTTGGTAGTCGGATCATTGGTCACGATGATCCTCGTTTTCGGAACGATCAGTATAAAATCCGTTGGAGCCGCCTTGTTGAACCCTGTAGATGCATTGAAAAGGGAGTAGTTTTGCCAGATGTTCAAAAAGGTAAAACTCCTTCTCCCTGCAGAGACAGTCGATATGGGGGGATTCCCTGTCAAGCAGCCACTGCCAACGATCAAAGTCGATCAGGTTGATCCTTTTCTTCTCCTGCATCATGCATCTGCAAAACCGCTGAAGGACCGACCTGCCAGGACTCAGGGAGTGGGGCCACACCCGCACCGAGGCTTTTCACCCGTGACATTTGTTATCGAGGGTTCTGTTCATCATCGCGATAGCAGGGGCAACAGTCAGATTGCCAGATCGGGAGAAGTACAATGGATGCATGCAGGCATGGGCATCATTCATAGCGAAAGGCCTTCTGAAGATCTCGTTGAGGCGCATGCAAGGCAAGAGATCATTCAATTATGGATCAACAGTCCCGCAAAGAGTAAAATGAAGGAACCGGAATACAGCTTCCTTGGAAAGGATTCGATGATTGTTTTCTCCTCGGAAGATGGAAAAGTCTCGAACAGTCTGATCTCCGGTACTTATGGATCGAAAAATGGTCCAATCCATGGGGAAAGCCCCTTGCTGGTGATCTGGTCATCCGGAAAGGAGGGAGGCAAGCAAGATTTCAATATTCCGGCCGGATATAATTGTTGCCTTTATGTGATACAGGGAAAGCTAAACATCGAAGGATACGGGATGGTTGAAGAGGAAAACCTGGTTGTTTTTGAAGAAGAAGGCGAAGAGACCGGAATTGGCTTATTGGATGATTCTGAATTCCTTGTTCTTGCAGGAATGCCCATAGGGGAGAAGGTGGTGCAACACGGACCCTTTGTAATGAACTCGGAAACCGAGATCATGGAGGCGATGAGGGATTATCAAATGGGGAAGATGGGCATTCTTATTGAAGAAGAGCTCTGATCGTTACATTAAGACAGGCCAACCCATGGTTATTGGTTTTGTTCAAGCTATACGCAAAAAAAGGGAGGAAAATATTCCCCCCTTTATGATTTTTTTAGGATTCATTTTCTACGCAACATCTATAGGTAATATCAAACACCACCAGCTTATTGAATCCGGGACTATTCCCACAATTTGGAGTTTCACGCGGAGGCGGAAGACAGTTACACGTAAATGAAGGATCTACAAATCTAAAATTGCTGATCTCGGTAATGTATAAATCGTTAGCGCAGATTATTTGAGCCTCTGCTTCTTCAATTGCCTTCTCTATATACTCTGCATAGGTTGAATGGGGAGATAGATTGACTGAACAATATGCACACCACACCTCGGGCCTGTATTGAAAATTGAAATTAAATTGAGCCGTTGAAGTTACCGTATTCGGTATAGTGCAAACCCCTTGAGGCGCGGGATAGCTATAATTTTCAGCGGCGTAATTCAATCCTGAAATTACCAGTTCGCCATTTACTCCACCGCATAACCATGTATCAGGATCTGGTCCCTTTAGATCATCACCATCAGAAAGATCAGTTGTTGTTTTGGAATTCGTAGGTTGAAATTCGTTGCCTTCTTGGTTTGTACAAGCACCAAACATCAGCATAAGGGCAAATAGAAAAATAATCGGTTTCATAATCTTGTATTTAAGGTTAATAATTAGTTCGACCCAAATATGATCGAAAATCACCAGGTCCAACTCTATTATTTTATAGGGAGAGTTTTCCCTAAAACGAAACCCAAATGTCAGTTTATATAAGAAAATTGCTTGAAGAACTGTTTAGAAGGAAATGGTTTGATTAAGACTTTCGGACTTCTAAACAACCTATCTACTTGGTTCGTATCGGAGAATCTCCATGCATGCCAGCACGTTTCAATCCTATCTTTTCCAAGACCTGTTCAAATCTGGGGTCGGATCTCAGGGGCTTCCAAATAGGGCTGACGTTCAAGAAGACTATGGGGCTCAGCCTCGATTCTATGCAGTTTTCCAGGGCTTCAAAGGCTTCATCGTTCATCTTCAATCCGGAACAAAGAATAGCCAGGTTAAAATTCTGGTGAGGGTGGGGATTCTCCATCTTGTCCTTTTTTAGCTTATCCAAATAGAAGTTGGCCTTCTTCCGATCACCCTTTAAGGCATAAGCATAACCGAGCTGCACATAGGGTTTAACCGTATGAATGGTCTCATGAATGGATTCGAACAAGCCAATAGCTTCGTCAACATTGCCATTCATCAGCAGAGCCCAAGCCTTGAATTCCTTGGCGGCAAGGAAATCAGGCTCCTTTTCCAATATCCAGTCATATATCTCTATTGAAACATTGTAGTGTCCCGCGAAGTAATGAGCATCTGCAAGGGTGCGATTTCCGATGATAGATAAAGGATCGATCTCCCTTGCAAGATCCAGGCAGGATATCGCCTGCTGAATATTTCCTCCCACCATAAAGTGAAGCGAACGGGATATGTTCGCCTGGGCGGAGCGCGGATTCAGGTCCAAAGCCATTTTGGTTCGATCGTCCCCGGATTGGAAATCCCATAAAAAGAAGAAATCGTTCACCGACAGTGCAGAGAGCGCATCGTCGTTTCCAGGATCGATCTCCAAAGCGCTTTCAGCGCATTCTACCGCCAGCTTTGACCCCTCCGAAGGAGTAATCCATCCCGTGCTGGCCAAGAGGATATATGCCAGAGCCATGCCTGCCTTTGCATCCGCATAGGAAGGGTCTATTTCAAGGGCTTCCTTAAACTTCTCTACAGCCTTTTTTGCAGAATTCGGCGTCCATTTATGGTAATGATAATGGCCTTCCTGATATAGCTTATAAGCCAGGGGATCGATTTTGGGCTTAACTGAACTTCCACTGGCTTCTTTCGTGATCAAGCCATGATCCAGAAGTTGTTTCACAATTCTGCCGGATACCTCATCCTGCAGATCAAAATAATCCATGACTTCCCGATCAAAAACCTGCGTCCAGAGCTCATATCCATCCAGGCTGCTACCAAGCTGTGCCGTAATCCTCAGTCTGTTTCCAAATTTGCGAACACTTCCTTCAAGCACGGATTGAACATCTAACTGATCTCCTATTTCCTTTATAGGCATTGCTTTTCCTTTCAGAGCAAAAGATGAGGCCCTGGAGCTCAATTTCAATGTGTTGATCCTGCTTAGCTGCATGATCAACTCTTCTGCAAGCCCGTCGGCGAAGAAGCCAAGCTCAGTGTCGGAGCTCAGGTTGGAAAATGGAAGCACAGCGAGGCTTTTGATGCGTTCCTTGACCTTGCCCTGGAGTTCAGTCCTTTGAGGTATCCTTAAGCCTTCATTGGTGAGCGCATAGACCTCAACGGGCTTTTTAACATTCTTCAATTCAAACTCACCCATTAGGGCAGCCTCAAAACCATCCTGGTTTTTCAGATCATCATAGACCTTATCCGAGATCATCACCGATCCCGGTACCGAAAAAGACTCGATCCTCGAAGCGATGTTCACACCATCTCCATAAACCCCGTCCGTGTCGATCACCACGTCTCCGCTATGAATACCTATTCTGAGCGGGATATTGCTTTTGGATGATTGGTTTTGAATCGAAATGGCAGACTGCGTGGCGGAAATGGTACTATTGAAGATGGAAAGGGCACCATCACCATAGAACTGAAGGATCTCGCCCTCAAACTGATCGATCTCCCTGGCTAGGATCTTTCTATGCTCATCCCGGATCCTCTTGGCATTGGACTCGTTTTCCTGCATCAGTGAAGTGTATCCTTCAAGATCGGTAAACATGATAGCGCTGAGCTGTCTTTTTTTTTCCAAATCCTTAGTTAGACTTATTGAGGCTTGAGTGCCGATTTCCTTTTCTACATCAGTACACCATTCTTCTGCTCGATGGGAGGGGGAAGGTCCTTTTCCCCAAGCATCTCTCTCAGGTCAATTTCAATTGTCCTGCACAATGAAAGCATGGGTATATCATTTCCCATGCCCTCGAATGGGTTTTCGGTATAGTCTCCGATCAATTCCATGACAAGGAAGACCCAAGCGGTCAGGACGACGAAGGGTACGGATAACCAGATCCCTATCTCACCGAATTTTGCAAACTCGGAGATGAGTCCGAACGGGAGGAGGAAGATAAAGATGCCCACGAAGATGGTACTCATTCCACCATATTGACGTGGAAGTGGGAACTTTTTGATCCTTTCATTCATGCCCTGAAGGTCATAGAATTTGGCAAGTATGTTCTGCAACTCCATATGCCTGAAGTCCTCGATCAATCCTTTGCGACGAAGCCGGGCGAGGTCCTGGCTTTGGGCATCGATGATCTGAGTAGCCGTGTTTTTGGCCCCCAAGAGGCGATCGAACTCATCAGGGGGAAGAAAATGCTTCAATTCGAGGCGTGTGGTCTCTTCCTCAACCAAGCCCAATCCATAGGCTTTGCGGTACTTTTTCGCCAACCTGCC
>JANQHS010000402.1 GCA_028282565.1 Cytophagales bacterium
AAGTGAAAGGTAGAAGTCCTAATGCCAATATCAGGCAAAAGGAACATATAGTTCTATGCATTTGAAAAACGAGAAATTTGTTAGTTGACAAATGTATCCCTAAGCATTTCCGTTCCTGGCTAAAACTTTCTTAAAAAACCTTAAAAAAAACTTAAAATTTATTGTGGATTGATGAGCGGCTATAAGGTGTCGAGGATTATTATCTACCTTTTAATTTGGATTGGATTGTCTTATTAAGCTAGAACTGCAAAGTATGAACAAAATAAACTCTAAACTAATTGGAATGGCCGTTTTTGTGTTGATCTCAATCAATAATCTGATTGCTCAGATCAATGTAGAACAGGTGGAAAAAGGCATAGCCGAATATACGGCTCATGCGGATTTCAACGGAAGGATCGTGCTCTTTGAATCTGACTCAATTGTACTCGATTATATGCATGGGTTGGCCTCATTTGAGAGAAATGAATTCATAGATCCCACAACCACATTTAATATAGCCTCGGTTTCGAAAATGATCACCGCTCTGGCAATACTGGATCTGATCGATAAAGAGGAATTGTCATTGTTGACTTCGATTGCAGAATTCTATCCGGATCTGCCTGATCAGGTCAGTATAGAAAACCTGTTAAATCATACTTCAGGGCTTCAAAAACGAACATTTGTGATCGGTCATAACTGGTCAAAACTCTCGGGTCCGATCACTTCTAGAGAGTTCATTGAGTATCTGGCCAAAGAGCCAATGCGATTTGAACCCAATGAGAAGCATGAGTATAACAACGTGAATTATATTTTGCTCTACGACATATTTCAGAGGGTATCCGGGAAAACGATAGAGGAGGAATTCCAGGATCAGGGCCTGTTCCCCAGTATGTCGGATGATTCAAGGTCGATAAAATATGCCTATAACGAAGCTAATGGCCAGTGGATCTATGATAACCTAATGCTTGGGAATTTTCTTGCGGACCATGAATACAATCTATATGGCCCCGGACATTATTATATTAATCCTGAAGAGGCAATCGACATCGTCAAAGGTTGGGAAGGTCTTTCTCCGGAACTTTTGGATAAAGCAACCAGCCCGGGGAAGCTTGGAGCTGCTGATGATGACAAAAGCTATGGATATGGTATTGCGTTGAAGCAGGATCATAAGAAAAGGCCCATTTGGTTTCATATGGGTAAGAACTACGGCTCCAGAGCTTATTTTGCACATTATCCGCAGCAAAATGTATCCCTGATGATGGTGACCAATGTCAATGACCCGAACTTCAATAATTTTTGGCCCGAGCTGGAATCATTGATCACAGGGGAATCCAACTTTGAGATGCCGCAACTGTCCATTGCATATGAGCTGGGCAAGAAGATCCATTTGATCGAGAGTCAGCGTATCAATTCGTTATTCTACACATTCAAAGATCAGGGCAGCTATTATACCAGCAGAATAGAATTGAACGACATCGCCTATCACCTCTGGGAGCAGGATCAGAAGACAAAAGGAATTGAGGTTTTGAGGATCAATTCGGAGATGTTTCCGGAGAATTACTCGGTCAGGTACTATTATGCTGATGGCCTGGAGGAACTTGGTGATTATACCAAGGCACTGGCCGAATATAAGACTACAAGGGATCTCATAGGCGATCAATTGGATCCTGAAAGCAGTTGGTTTGAGAAGGTTGATACCAGGATTGCCGCATGCGAAAACCAGGTTACTCCTGATGAAATAGAAAAGGAGTCGGGTCTTGCGGAACTTGAAAGGCAAGAACAGATACTTCAGCAGCACTCCATATACCTGAACGAAAAGTTAAGCGCTTTAAGGAATTAGAGTCGGGTCGTTGCGCATAGCAACTGTTTTCAGATTATTTATAGTTTAAAAAGTGCGCGCTTATGGGGCGTACCTGATCTTCCATATTTGTAAAACAATATGAAAACAAAGAATATAATATTGTACTTTGTCGTTATTGCCTGCTCGGGAGTTTGTACTTGGGCACAGGTTCCGGAATACCCGCCTCCCGGAGAGCTGGTGGACAATGGTGGTTACAAAATACACCTCATGATTCAGGGCAAGGATAAGCAGGGTCCTAATGTCATATTCTTTCATGGAGCCGGAGATATCGCATTGAATTGGAACCTCGTTTTGCCTGAGGTAGGAAAATTTGCTACTGCGGTTGCGATAGACCAAAATGGAGAAGGGTGGAGTGAGCATGGTCATGGCCAGTCGCTGTATCAACAGGTTTATGATAGCTATCAAGTGCTGAAAAATGCAAAGATCAACCCACCCTATATTTTGGTTGGGCATTCTCTTGGCGGTATTATTGCAAATCTGTTCGCGGTTGAATATCCCGATGAGACCGCAGGAGTTGTTATGGTAGATGCAACCCATCCTGATGTTGTCCTGCAGATCTACAATCGTGATACCAAGGAAATGGAATGGAAGAAATTGAGACTTATGGCGAATGAATCTATCCCCCCGGTGAACACCGAACCCTTGTCTTCTCCAAAGGAGGTATCATCTTTTCAAGCTCGAAAGGATTTCGGGGATATGTTGGGCAAGTTTTCCGAGAAGGATCAGGAACGTTTTAACTGGATCTATAACGTGCGCCCCTGGACCTATGTCAAAGGGCAGGGAAACACCTATGAAGCCGAAATATTTCAAAAAATGTATGAGAATTATGATCAATACGGGTTTGGGGATCGGCCATTGATCGTATTGACCGGTGGCAACAAGGAGATTCGCGAGGGAGATGATAACTGGACTGGTGAACAACTTCAGAAGCATTCGGCTTCACTTCAAAAGGAGCTGTTGAACCTCTCATCAAATAGCAGGCAGGTTATGGCCGACAAGAGCGGTCACCATATTCATATCGATCAGCCTGAATTGGTGGTTTCCTCAATAGAGGAAATGGTTAAGGAAATTGAGGCCGCAGGCGAAAAATGAGACGATTTGAAATAGGTATCATTCGGACCGATCATGAAGAATTTGTGCCACAATGATGTTGGCCCGGTACAAAATATATCTGCTTTTATTTTTTGCTACGGTTGTTTGCCTTCTGTTGGTTCAGTATTACTGGATGAAAAAGGCGCTGGATCTTCAGCGCGAGGGTTTAGAAAGGGAATTGCAGGAAATAACCAATGAAGTAGCACAACAACTTCAGGAACAGAGTTCTTGCTTTGAACTCTTTGCCAGTATCCGTATTAACCAGGGTGAGGGCTTGCGACTGCTGAAATCGCTAAGCGATGAGGGAAAGCCCGGAGCCGATACGATCGAAACCTATTATTGGAACAAGCAGGGAAGGGATACATTATGGTCCTTCAAACAACTGGACTTCGGCACTCCGGCCGACCTCGAGGTGGAACTTCGTTTTGAATATCTTTACCCTCCCGGTTCCTTGGCGCCCGCATCATTGAGTTTGCCCCAGGTCTCGGAGGATCAGGACCTGAATACCATCCATGATTTCAGGCAAAACTTTAAATCAGACTCCTCGTTTTTTGATTACGTAGATACGGCGCTGGCGCGCGAGCTGTTCCTGGAAAAGCTTCAGGTTGCCGGCCTGAATGATGACCATCAATTTGCTTTCTGGGTAGACGAAGCGACCAAGCCCCGATTGTTATTTGCTTCAGTAGACAATCCTGATTTCATGGAAAAGGGTTTTAAGGCCACTTTGTTCTCAGAAAGCTATTTTATCAATCCGGTTCGGCTTACCCTGTTTATACCTGCTTTGAGCAACCTTGGGTTCCAATTTCCATGGATAACAATTTTGAGCACGGCTGGCATAAGTCTGCTCATATTCATCATTGTCTGGTTGTTTGTGAGATTGGCAAATCGTCAGGGAAGACTCGCAAAATGGCGTACTGATTTTATTGACAACATGGTCCATGAGTTCAAAACCCCAATAACCAATGTGGGTCTGGCTGTCGATACCATATCAAAATACCATGACAACCTCAATGAGAACCAGGAAAACCTTTTGTCCATCATAAAGGAGGAGAACAAAAGACAAAAAGAGAATATCGAAAATATCCTCGACAGTCTCACATACGAGGAACTTAGCCCGGCCCTGAACATCGAAGAAATCGATCTGAATGGATTGGTTAGAAAGGTCATACGTCCTTATCAATTGGAAGTGGAGTCATTGAAAGGGGATCTGAATCTTGAGCTTAGCGACGGTCTTCCACTCTTACATACCGATGAAGCGCATCTGACAAATATCCTCGATAATCTGCTCGATAACGCGGTCAAATATTCAATTTCCCGCCCATGTATTTTTGTTTCCACTGTTAAGGAAGATCACTTTAATTTGATAGTGGTAGAAGACAAAGGGTTAGGAATGAGCAGAGATCAGCAAAGTCATGTGTTCGAAAAATTCTACCGGGCTCAACAGGGTAACTTACATAATGTGAAAGGATTTGGATTGGGGTTGAGTTATGTAAAATGGGCTCTTGAACAACTAAATGGAAAAATTGAAATTTTTAGCAAACTCAAACAAGGAACAAAAATCAATGTAAGAATTCCGAATAACCTTGCTTAATAGTGAGTGCAAAAGTTTTAATTGTAGAAGATGACCTTAATTTAGGCTATCTCATAAAAGAGAATTTGAAGTTAGCCGGTTTCATGCCTGAACTTTCTCCAAATGGCAAAGATGCCTGGGATATTACGCGTCAGAAAAATTATGACCTCTATCTCCTGGACATTATGATGCCCGAGAAGGATGGGTTTGAACTGGCAAGCAAGATCAGAGAAAAGGATCCTCAAACTCCGATAATCTTTTTAACCGCAAAATCGCTGCCTGAAGATAAGGTGAGAGGATTTAAGCTTGGCTGTGATGATTATATCTGTAAGCCATTTGATGTTGAGGAGTTGCTTTGGCGTTTAAAGGCCATTCTAAAACGCACGCATAATGGCAAGGAAAACAAAGAGGTTCTAAAGGTCGGGAACATAACCCTGTTCCCCGTTGAACGCCAACTGATTATTAATGACAGTGCTCATAACCTGTCGGCCAAGGAAGCCAAATTGCTCCATATTTTTTGCACCTGGGAAGGGCAGGTCGTGACCCGCAAGCATTTATTGGAAAGCGTTTGGGAGCGCGATGACTTTTTCACCGGCAAGAGCCTTGACATCTATATCCATCGTTTAAGGAAGATCTTTAAGGATGTGCCTTCCATCAATCTTCTCAATGTTTATGGACTAGGTTACAAACTTATCTGCTCTTCCTAGCTATGTAAAACCCATAGCTGAAATAGTCCTTGTACTTCTGGTACAAATGGATCTCAGCCCGGTGATCATCAACAAGCTTTCTTGAGAGCGCAGACTGATTATGCCTTTCAAGAAAACTCTCGAACCGGGCTTTCATGGGCTCATAATAATTCTCGATCCAACTGTTCTCGCTGAGAAAGAAGTAGCCACATAAGGTGTATCCGTTCTTTTCCAATATTTGGATTTTGTTTGAGGCGGTATCTATTTCAGGGTATTCCCGCTCCCAATACTCCTCGATCTCCTTTGGGCGAGCCTCGCTGATCCATGTGATTTCGCTGATTGCGATATAGCCGCCGATCTTCAGATAATCCTTCCATTGCCTGATCCCGTTTTCGAAGCCGATGTTGTAAATGGCCCCTTCAGACCAGATGATGTCTAACTCTTCCTTTTCAAAGGTCAAAGCATCTATCGATTTCTCCTGAGTAGAGATCTTTTCTCCGAAGCCAAGAAGGTCTGCTCTTTCATTGAGCTCATCTAAGAATTCAGGAAACAGATCGACAGCGACAATGTGGCAATTGAGATGTTGTGCAAGAGTAATAGTTTGTCCACCCGTTCCGCAACCTAAGTCGGCGATCCTGACATTATGATGTAAGGGAAGGTTCATAAAACCAAGTGCTTTCAGCGTATCTTCTATACTTCCGGGACCCTGCCTCTCCGAGTTTCGATGCAGGTCAACGATAAGTTCAATTTCCTTGGTCCGGTTCATCATGTCGATCTCCTCTTGTTGTTGGTTGAGAAATCACCAGGAATTCCAAATTTTCTGATTGACTGTTCCGGATCCTGTGCTTAGTGTTTGGCGGAATTAGAATTCCTTCACCGCTTTCGAGAGCAATGGTTTGGTTTTCGATCTCAAAGCTTGCCTTTCCCTTTAACACTCTGAAAAACTGCTGAGCATGACTATGGTAATGCCTTTTCTCGCTGGTGTAGGGAGGCATTAATTCTTCAATTATGCTGAGGCTTGGTGATTTGACCAAATGCCAACCTCTACAGTTATCTCCCCAATGATAATGCTCTCTGTTCTCCTTGGTTAATTTCATCATGGCTTTTTTCCCTTCTTGATCAACTTCAGGGCCCAGTCATAATGACTCGAGGTGGCCGAGATGAGGTAAGCGCCGAGAGAAGTGGTTCCTGTCCATTTATACCTTTTCTTCTCGAAAAGTTCTTCGTTGCTATGTTTTTCGATCAGTTTGCCAATCTCTTTATGAGAGGACTGAAGCATTTTCCGAACCTTGTTTAGGTCGGTGTTGGAATATTTCTCTCTGATCCACTCGTTCAGGGCAGAAGTGGTTTTCCAGGTATATCCTTTTGCCGGGATATCGGGCTTTGTTCCTCTCATTCCCACCTCATACCAGTTCTGCATCATCAGGTGCCAATGGTGCAGGTGGGCCAGAACATCACGGATATTCCGGTTCATGGTTCCGGATTTGAAT
>JANQHS010000405.1 GCA_028282565.1 Cytophagales bacterium
CATTCATGGAGATAAACCACAAAAGGCCCGGGATATCGCTCTTAGGAAATTTAAGTCGGGTAGAACGAATGTTCTTGTGGCTACTGATGTTGTGGCGAGGGGGATTGACGTTAAAGACATCTCGTTGGTTATCAACTATGATGCGCCTAGGAAATATGAAGACTATATTCACAGGATAGGAAGGACAGGAAGAGCCGGTAAAACCGGAAAAGCTATTACATTCATTGATTAACTCATTTTATGGCGAGAAGCAATAACAGTTTTATTAAAAAATTAAAGGCAGAGAAGAAAAAGAAGAAGCAGGCAGAAAAGCTTCAGAAGAAGATCGACAAGAAAAACAATCCAAAAGCAGCACAGGACGATATGATCGCCTATGTTGATGAGTTTGGAAATATCAGCTCAGAGCCACCGGAGGAAAAGCCGGCGGACAATAAAAAGAAAGAAAACAAAGAAGACAATAATTCAAATCAATAAAATGGAAAAGGGAACAGTTAAATTTTTCAACCATGTGAAGGGTTTTGGTTTCATCAAAATCGAAGGGCAGGAACGTGAGGTCTTTGTTCATAAGACCGGATTGATCGACGAGATCAAAGACAACGATACAGTTGAGTTCAAATTGGAGGATACTCCAAAAGGACCATCTGCGGTTGAAGTAAGAAAAGCTTAATTCTTAAGACAATTACCGAGCATAAGATCGGGGAGATTCATTTCTTCTCGATCTTTTTTTTGTCCCTTACAATCAATAAGCGAGATCAAGAAACACGGTATCTTCTTCGCCAAAGACTACTCTTTGAATAAAATGAGTATCCATGTTTTGAATTTGATCCCAAAAGTTGATGTGCAGACCTAGCGTGTGATTGAAAAGACCATAGTGGAATACCAAAGATGTGTCCCGTAGCATAAATTCATGTAATTCAGATCTTGGTATACTAAAATCATAATGTTCAATGGGGAACTGAAAAAAGCCTATCAATTCCCTGGAGGAGGTATCAGTAATATTGACCACAAGCTTTGCAAAGGGGTCAATCTTGGCATCGGACCTGGTCACTTCTCCCTTGGGAATCCCTCGCCGACGAAACAGCTCATTCGTGGCAATAAATTCCAGATAAAGGGAATCCTGAGGATCGAAGTAGGAACCATAATCCCTGGAAGGCATAAAATCATAATCAAAATCCCTTTCCGCATTAAAATCAATCTGGAACCAGCCTTTTGGGCCGGTGCTGAAAGACTTAACATGAATTTCATCATATCCACCAAATGGACTCAACGAATGTTCGTCCTTGAACAAATCCAGTTTGTACCCGTCCACAGGGTCGCCGGTTCCGGAATCAACAATCCTTCCATATACCCTTGTCGGACCGGATCGGGTATCAAAGCATGAAAAGTGCCCTGCAGAAAGGATCAGCATGAAATAGAGGCAAATTGATCGTGTCATACTTCTAAATTAGGAAGTACTTGTTTCTTAAATGTTAATAATCCTTTTCTAGAAGCAACCTGACCAGACCAAGGGCCACGGCCATGATCAGGAATAATGCCGGAAAGCCCCCGATGGTGGAGATCATTTTGATACCCTCTATTCCTGCATAAGAGATCATGACCCAAGAGATAACACCCACCAAAACGCCCCAGATGATCTTTATGGTTAAGGGAGCCTCCTGATGCTCTTTATCGGTGCTTTTCATGCTCATTCCGGTCATGGCCGAGGTATTGGAATCTGCTGCTGTGACATAGGAGATAAATACGATCAGCAGGAATATGAAGCCAACCAAACCGGTAAGTGGCAGCTGATCCAAAACCCTATAAATAATAGACTGAGGTCCTCCATTGTTGAGCGATTGGTATAATTCCCCGTTAAGAAGGCCATCGAGTTGGATAGTGCTCCCACTGAAAATGATCATCCAGGCAGCACCAAAAACCGAGGGAAGAAAGAGATTAAAAATGATGAATTCCCGAACCGTATATCCATAGGCGATCCGCCCGAGAAAAAGAGCAGTTACCGGTGCCCAGGCCAACCAATTGGCCCAATTGAATACCGTCCAGGACCAAACCCATTCCTGTTCTATTTTTTTGTCAAGGCCCAGGGATCTAGTGAAAAAATTGAGAAGAAAATCTAGCCCACCCTCAAGGCCCAATTTGAGCATTCCAAATGTAGGCCCGGCGATAAGAACAAAGAGGGCGAAGGCAAAGAAGAACCTCATATTGATATCCGAGAGCCATTTGATCCCCTTCTGTAAGCCAGAGGCAGCAGACAGGACGAAGGTTCCTACGATGACCAAACCGATCAATGCGTAGACAAGTCTGCCCGGAAGGATTCCCATGAATTCATTGATGCCTCCGGAAATAGACATGATCCCCCCACCCAGCGAAGCCGCCATCCCGGCTACCAGAGCAAAGAGGCAAAC
>JANQHS010000202.1 GCA_028282565.1 Cytophagales bacterium
AGCCTTGAAAAAACATCCATGGCTACAGCGTTCATCCTTCTTTCCTCGATGATGTTGGGAGTCAGGCTGGTGAATTGGTTGATATATGAATCAACGGCCAGGCCGTTCAGGCCCTGGTCTTTTACTGCAAACTTTCGAAATTCTTTGGCGTCCATTTAGATTATTTCTGATAAATCTAGTTATTAACCCTCCAAGAGCTTCTTAAATTCCTTGTGATTAATTTTTTTCTCGACCCTAGTCACATTTTGCTCCAGGTATTCAAGGATCCTACGCTCCATCAGACTGTTGAAAATATTGCTGAAGTTTTTGCCTTCGTTTTCCTGAAGGTAGTTATCGGCAAACCTTTCTAGGAGTTCATCTTTTTGATCCTCAGGAAAATTCTGTCCCAGCTGAGAATTGAAAAGCCTCTTGGTCTCTTCCTTCACCTCTTCCGGTTTGACCTCGATCTTCTGCTCTTCCCTGACCTTATTGGTGATGATGTTCCACTTTAGCTGGTCTATGTAGTCCGGCAATTCTTTCTCGAGCTGATCTTCCGGAATCTTGTTCTCCTGACCGGCACCAAGTGTAAGCCATCTCTTGAGAAAGTCACGGGGCAACTCCAGTTTGGTGTTTTCATTCAGGGTTTTCTTGATATCCCTGAAAAACTGATTTTTTTGCTCTACTTCGTTGGATTTTGCGATATCCTCCTTCACTCTGGAAATAAACTCCTCTTCCGTTTTAACAGATCCTGGGCCGAAGACCTTGTCGAAAAACTCCTGGTTCATTTCTGCAGGTGCCATCCTTGTCAATGAGTCAACTTTCAAGGTAAATGGCCCTTTGAGGGCTTCGAGTTCTTCTTTTGACATCCCCATGTTTCCCAAGATGCCAGATTTCTCCTTGCCAAAGGCTTTTTCGATTTCGAAATTGATGACATCTCCTTTCTTCTTTCCGATCAGCAGGTTTCTGTTCTTTTTCGGCATATCTGCAATCTTGATCCCTGCCTTTTTTTCTATGGAACCATCCTCGCTCTTCAGATCTCCGAAAACCGTGTCCTGCTCTTCAGCTATTTCCGGATCGGTTCTGTCTCCGAACTGGTCTTTTAGATTTTGGAGCGTTTGCTCAAGAAGGTCTTTGTCTTCCTTGACGGTGTAGTAATTGACCTTTACTTTCTTTTCCAAGGGGATATTGAATTCAGGAACGAATCCCACATCGAATTTTAGTTCAAAATCCTTTTGGGTTTCGAAATCGCTTGGTGTCTCATTTGGAATGGCGATCGGATCACCGAGCAGCTGGAGTTTTTGGTCTTTAATGAAATCCTCAAGTCCATTGGAGGCCTTGTGGTTGATTTCATCAGCTTTAATGCTCTTACCGTACATTTTGTTGACAAGCCCTACAGGAACCTTGCCGGGTCTGAACCCTTTCAGGTTCATTTTCTTTCCGTATTCCTTCAGCTTGTTCTCAAATGCTTCCTTGTAATCCTTTTCCTCCAGATTGATGGTAATGACACCTTCATTCTGAGATTTTTTGTCGATGGTTACTTTCAAAATTTACCCTTTGTTTAAAAAACATGAACCCTTCACCAAGGGGTAAAGGGTTCAAAGTGCGGATGGAGGGACTCGAACCCCCACGCTGTTAGGCGCTAGATCCTAAGTCTAGTGCGTCTACCAATTCCGCCACATCCGCAATAAAATGACTGTGGCCAGTATTTGCCAAAGAAAGATCTCCGTTCTCTTTGGCGTCTACCATCCCGATAGCCAGAGCTATCGGGACCGCCACATCCGCAATAAGATGGCTGTGGCCAGCATTCGCTAAAGAAAATCTTCATTCTCTTCGGCGTCTGCCATCCCGATAGCCAGAGCAATCGGGACCGCCACATCCGCAATAAGATGGCTGTGATGTACAATCTTCTGAATCCTTATAACTCGGATATTTGGATTGCTTTTCGATCCTTAGGACATCGGAATCACCACATCCTCCAAAAATGGCTGCAAAGATAAATATTTTCTTTTCAAAAAATTGGAGCACCACCAAAAGTCCTTTTTGGTTTTTAGAGAACCCGAAAAGTTTTCAACGGGTTGATAATAGAAGAGTATTAATCCCTGTAGCCTATTAATTTTGGTGTATGGCAGTGAGCTTGGCCAGGAAGAACAAAAGAGAAATTGATTCCGATCAAATAGAGCGGGATATGATCGTACGTCAGTACAGGCGTCTTTTGAGAAAAGCACGTCCTGTATTGAAGAATGGTGATGTACGTAAGATCAGGGAAGCATTCAATTTGGCTTTAAGAGCTCATGAGGGATTCAAAAGAAAGAGCGGAGAGCCTTTTATCGTACACCCCTTGGCGGTAGCTGAGATCACTGTATCAGAGATCGGACTTGGAGCGACCTCGATCATATCGGCAATTCTTCATGATGTCGTTGAGGATACCGATCTGACTCTGGATGATATCAGAAAAAGGTTCGGTCCCAAGGTGGCGCAGATCATTGATGGCCTCACCAAGATCAAGGGTGACTTTGAATATGGTTCTTCAGAGCAGGCGGAGAACTTCAGGAAAATGCTTCTTACTCTTTCGGAAGACGTCAGGGTGATCTTCATCAAGCTTGCCGATAGGCTCCACAATATGCGTACCCTGGAAAGCATGCCGAGGGATAAGCAGTTGAAGATCTCCAATGAAACCATGTATCTGTATGCTCCGCTGGCTCACCGTCTTGGGCTCTATAAAATTAAGTCAGAGCTAGAAGATCTCTATATCAAATACAATGAGCGGGAAGCCTTTGATCTGATCTCCGGAAAGCTCACCGAAACGAAGGAGGCCAGAAACAAATTCATCAGGGATTTCATCAAGCCGATCAAAGTGAAAATCGGAAAAGAGGAGTTTGATTTTGTGATCAAGGGAAGGTTGAAATCAATTTTTTCGATCTACTCCAAGATGAAAAAGCAGAACATCCCTTTTGAAGAGGTTTATGACCTTTTTGCGATCAGGATCATCATGGACGTGCCTCCCGAGCAGGAAAAGTCCGCTTGCTGGCATGTTTATTCTTTGGTTACGGATACCTATCAACCCAATCCCGACCGTCTTCGTGATTGGATCAGCACCCCGAAGGCAAACGGCTATGAATCTCTTCATGCTACGGTAATGAGTAATTCAGGGCAGTGGGTGGAGGTTCAGGTGAGGACAAGAAGAATGGATGAAATTGCTGAGAAAGGATATGCTGCGCATTGGAAGTACAAATACGGAACAGATATCAAGGTTTCCACAGGACTGGATCAATGGCTGGACAAGGTTCGGGATGCCCTTGAACAGAATGATCTTCCTGCCTTGGAGTTTGTGGATGATTTCAGGGCCAATCTTTTCTCGGATGAATTGTTCGTTTTTACTCCTAAGGGCGAGTTGAAATCCTTACCCTCAGGAGCTACGGCTCTTGATTTTGCTTTTGAGATCCATACCGATATCGGAAAAAAATGTATCGGCGCCAAGGCTAATCATAAACTGGTTCCGCTGAGTTACAAAGTGAGAAACGGGGATCAGGTAGAGATTCTGACCAGCAAGAAGCAAAAACCCACCGAGGATTGGCTCAAGTTTGTGGTGACCTCAAAGGCTAAATCCAAGATCAAACAATCGCTCAAAGAGGGGAGGAAGAAGCTGGAGAAGCATGGTGTTGAAAGACTGACGGCCTGGTTGAACAAGAACAAGCTTGAGGCTACCAATGAATTCAAGACTAGGCTTAGAGCCTACTTCAATGCCAGAACCGACAGGGACCTGTATTATAAGGTCGGATTTGGATCTATTGATAAGCAGGATTTCAAGAAGTTCCTTGTTTTCCTAAGCAGATCGCCCAAATCCGTAAACCAGAAGATCAAGGATGCCAAAACCTTCAAAAATGAGGTGCGGCGGACCACTGGTAAGAAGGGGGATATGTTGTTGATCGGGGAGGATATGTCTCAAATCGATTACACCCTTTCCAAATGCTGCAATCCTATTCCCGGTGATGACGTTTTTGGATTTGTCACCATCAATGACGGGATCAAGATCCATAGAACCACCTGTCCGAATGCCTTGGAACTAATGTCCAATTATGGATATCGCATAGTTAAGGCGAAGTGGACCAGTCAGAAGGAGATTGCTTTTCTGGCAGGGATCAAGGTGTTGGGAACGGACAGGGTTGGGATGATCAATGACATTTCCCAGGTGATCTCAAACGATCTGAAGGTGAACATGCGTTCGATTACCGTTGATACCGAAGCTAATATGTTTGAGGGGGAGATCAGCGTGTTTGTCAATGACACAAATCACCTGAACAAGTTGATTTCAAAACTTACGAATATCGAAGGAGTTGAATCGGTGACCAGGTTCGATTAATCATTTTTTCTTGCGGCCTGAATATCTACTTTTGCGCGGCTTACAATAATGGGAAAGAAAAGAAACATCAACGAGGAAGTCCGAAATATCTTTACTGATTTTCTGGAGGTTAAAGGCCTAAGGAAAACACCGGAGAGATATGCTATCCTTGATGAGATCTATTCCAATCCCGGACATTTTGATGTGGAGAAGCTCTACCTCAAAATGAAAAAGAACAACTACAGGGTTAGCAGAGCTACCGTCTATAATACCCTGGATCTTCTTGAGAATTGTGAACTTGTGGTGAAGCACCAGTTCCAGGATAATATCGCTGAGTATGAAAGATCGTACGGGGCGAGTCAACATGATCATCTTCTGTGCAATGACTGTAAGAAGGTGGTTGAATTCTGTGATCCCCGGATTCATGCAATTCAATCCATGGCGGGTGAGTTACTCAAATACAATATCACTAACCACTCACTGATCCTTTATGGAGATTGCATTAAGGAAAACTGTGAGAACAAAAAGCAGAGCAAGAAAGCAAAGAGAAATTAATGGCAGTAGATATAATCCTTGGACTTCAATGGGGAGATGAAGGAAAGGGCAAAATAGTGGATGTGCTTTCCCCCAGGTATGAGATCATAGCGCGTTTCCAGGGTGGCCCGAATGCAGGTCATACCCTTGAGATCGGGGATACGAAACACGTCTTACACCAGGTGCCATCCGGAATTTTTCATGAGGAGAAGACCAATGTCATTGGCAATGGTGTGGTACTTGACCCAGTTGTCTTCAAAAAAGAGATCGATGATCTGTCTGCCTTGGGAGTCGATGCGGTTCCGCGAATTATAGTATCGAATAAAGCTTCCCTCATTCTTCCTACTCATAAGCTGATCGATAAAGCTCAGGAAGCAAAAAAGGGAGACAAGAAAATCGGATCTACCCTGAGAGGTATTGGTCCGGCATATCAGGATAAGTATGGTAGGGCATCACTCAGAGTAGGAGATATTCTGAGTTCGGATTTTGAAGAAAGGCTTAAAACCATTGTCCAGCATCATGAAGTTGTGATTAAGAATCTTGGTGGCGAAACCGGTGAATTGTCAACCCTTATTCCTGAATTCAGGGAGTCTTGTGATTTTCTGAAAAGGTTCAGGATCGAACCTACCGAGTTGTTTTTGAACAAGGCCTTGGATGAGGGAAGGTCTGTCCTGGCCGAAGGTGCTCAGGGATCGCTGTTGGATATAGATTTTGGTTCCTACCCGTTTGTGACCTCCTCAAATACACTTTCATCCGGAGCATGCTCCGGATTAGGCGTCTCTCCGAGGAGGATTTCATCTGTGATCGGAATTTTTAAGGCATATGCCACCAGGGTGGGCTCAGGCCCTTTTCCCAGTGAACTATTTGATGAAACAGGAAAGAAAATTGCGGAGAAGGGCCATGAGTTTGGTGCCACCACCGGCAGACCGCGAAGGGTGGGTTGGCTTGACCTGAAAGCACTCAAATATTCCTGTATGTTGAATGGTGTGACGGAGCTGTTTATGATGAAGGTGGATGTGCTTGAAGGCTTTGATTCGCTTCATATCCTCAAGAATTATCCGGATGCTGCCTTGGATGGAAATGCAGTTGCGGGAAACCGCGAGGGCTTCGATTATGTGGAGTTGGAGGGATGGAATGAGTCCCTGAACCCAACAGATCCAACTTCGATCAGCGGAGGCTTGGAAGCTTACAAAAGTTATATCGAGACCCATGTTGGGATTCCAATCAAGTTGATTTCGTATGGACCGCAAAGGACCGAGTCTTTGTGGGTAGAAGACTGATGGTTGGGGGAATTATTTTCTGAGGTAATATTTCAGTTCTTTTTTTGATTTCCCATTGTTGGGGGAGGTAAACTTTTCATACTTTTGCACTCGCTTTTTCGGGGGGTATGGGATGTGGAGTTGTGAGAAGGTGTTTAAGAGCCTGAGTAAGACGGGTTTTTCGGTCTTGTTTGCCGGTCATGGATATTGGCTTAAGTAAACGGGAGAAGTTCTTTGAATTGATGGCATCCTGATTTTAATAATCGGGAGATTAGGACAGCAGATTGCAACTGGCTTTTTACGGAGTCAGTTGAAGATGCGAATTCTTGTCAAGATAGAATAGGACGATTTCTGAGCTACATAATTCTTATTACAATGGAGAGTTTGATCCTGGCTCAGGA
>JANQHS010000028.1 GCA_028282565.1 Cytophagales bacterium
GAGACGCTGATATCATGATCCGCCATTATATCAACAGTACCCTCAGGAGTTTCTGGAAAAACAGGGCTTTTGTCTCCATCAATGTCTTTGGACTTGGAACCGCCCTGGCTTGCTGCATGGTGGCCTTCCTCAATTGGAATTACAATATAAAATTCGACACGATTCATGATCAGGGCTCGGAAATCTATCGAATTGGATATTTCAGGATCACCAACGGAAATCCGATCAAGAATGGGAACGCACCGCTACCCATCGGGGATCATATAGAAGGAAAAATTGAGCATATAGATCAGATGGCCCGGGTTTATCCAACCGGGGGGAATTTCAAATTTGGTCAGGAACTTTTTCGATCCTCTCTTGCTGGCGTGGACCCAGAATTCTTTGAGATGTTCTCGTTCAAAGCCCTAAAGGGGAACCTTGGTTCTATTCGGGATAAAAGAACCATTCTCATCAGCAAGGAAATCCAGGAAAAACATTTTCCCGATAACCCTGACCCCATCGGGGAAACACTTACCTATATCGACGGAGAAAAGAAAATCGATTTCGCAATAGGGGCTGTCTTTTCCGTGCCTCCCCAAAACAGCAGTTTTTACGGTATGGATGCCTACTTCAATTATGATAACCTTTTTGAGATCCGTGACTGGGAACGCGACGATTGGGCGCGTTTTAATTCGGTTTTCCTCAGGGTAAGGGATCCTTCTTTCGTTCCGATCATTGAAGGTCAGCTTCAATCCTATGTTGAGATCCAAAACAAGGCCAAGCCTGACTACAAGGTACATGAGTACATACTTGACCCTTTTATCAACATGGGAATCAGGGCACAAAGCGAAACAATCTGGAACCATTGGTATAACACAAGTTTGCCCACTCCGGCTGCGATTTCCCCTGTTATTATGGCCCTTCTGATCCTGTTGATCGCCTGTTTCAATTTCACCAACACATCGATCGCCATTTCAAATCGACGGATCAAGGAGATCGGCGTTCGCAAGGTCCATGGAGCCCAAAAGAAACAATTGGTTTTCCAATTCCTGGGCGAAAATTTTGTACTCTGCTTTGTTTCCATTTTGATCGGCTTATTGATCGGTGCCTGGCTTGTTCCTGAGTATAGTTCGATGTGGGCCTTTCTCGATATCCGCCTGAATCCATTTCAGGATCTTGAGCTCGTAGTATTCCTGTTTTTGCTGTTGATCTTCACAACAATTGTGGCGGGATCTTACCCGGCATTTTACATCAGCAGTTTTCAGCCCAGCGCCATATTCAGAGGAACTGTGAAATTCAGCGGGACCAACCCCATGACCCGGATCCTACTTACCTTGCAATTCACCATATCCCTGGTATCTCTCGTTTGTGGATTCGTTTTCCTTCAAAATGCCCGTTACCAGGAAAACTATGATCTCGGATTTGACAAGGAGTCGGTGATCTACGCCTTCGTTCACGATGAGGCAGGCTATGAAGCCTTCAGGACCATCTTGGATCAAAACCCCAGGGTGACGGAAATCAGCGGTTCCCGCCATAGCATAAGCGCCTCATGGTATACTGACCCGATCACTGTAGGTACCGATGAATATGATGTCGAACTGATGGATATAGGACATAATTACCTGAGTTCAATCGGAGCGAAAATTTTGGTTGGAAGAAACTTTGTGGAGAACAGCATCTCGGATGCCGAACGTTCAGTGATCGTCAATGAAGAACTTGTGAGCTTACTGGAATGGGAAGATCCAATCGGAAAACGACTTCTTCTCAAGGATACAATTGAGCTTTTTGTTGTTGGTGTGGTTCAGGATATGCTTTTGTCCGGAGCGCTATGGGATCCGGTAGAACCCATGTTGCTTCGCTATTCCTTGCCGAAAGACTACCGGTTTATCACGGCAAGAGCTAATCTGGAAGGCCTTTCGCAGGTGAAAAATGAAATGGATGATTTTTGGAGATCCTACTACCCGGATGAATTATCCAGGGTGAGTTATATGAAGGATCGGGGGATACAATCGGCCGAGGTCAACAATAATATCAAAATCCTTTTCCTCTTCCTGGCCGTGATCGCGGTCATTCTTTCATCGATTGGACAATTTAGCCTGGTCACCCTGAACCTAAAAAAAAGGCAAAAAGAAATAGGAGTTCGTAAAATCATGGGAGCATCCAGCGCTCAGATCACCCTAAGAATAAGTCGTGAATTTCTGATCATTTTGATCATTTCATCAGTTCTAGGCGCTTCTGCGGGAGTTTTTTTATCCGAGCTTCTACTTTCCAGTATCTGGAGCTATCACACGGATGTGGGCGCCTGGGTCATTTTGGTTTCCATTGGGATCCTTTTTCTGATCGGTGCCTTTACTGTTGGCCGCAAGGTCTATCAGGCCTCTTCCATCAACCCTGCCATCTTCATTCAGGATGAATGATCATTTGGACAATGCGCATCAAATGGAATAACTTCAAGCATGATGGAAAAACAACCCATAGAGGTCAGCAAAGTTATTTCAGCCCCTGCAAGTGAAGTTTGGAAGTCCTTGACAGTTCAGGCAGATATGATCCAGTGGTTCTTTGAAGACATCCCTTCATTCAAAGCAGAGTTGGGTTTCAGGACGGAATTTGTGGTAAGCCCTGGTGAAAGAAGTTTTACCCATCAGTGGGAGATTTTAGAGGTGACTCCGGGAAAAAGCATAACCTATGACTGGAGCTACAAAGAATATCCCGGCAAGGGAAAAGTGATCTTTGAAATTGAGGATCAGGGAGCATCTTCCAAAGTGACTGTCAAAAACTATGGGTTGGAAACCTTTCCAAGTGAGATACCCGAGTTCTCTCGTGAAAACTGTACCGGAGGCTGGCAGTATTTCCTTTCCCGCTTAAAAGAATTCCTCGAAACCACTCAATGAAGGTTGGTCAGTCCGCCTTTCACAGGAAAGTCACCTGACCTAAATCATTCCCCGTTTTGACCCGGCTCATGTCCCCGGCGTGTGGGGTAGAATAGTTTGGATCATTGCAGAAACAGCCTGCGATCTTCTTTTATGTAAAAATCAAAGAGATGAACGATCCAAATTTTCAAACCACCCTGGCACAGGCCGAAGAACTTTACGACACAGCCCATGAAGAATGGTGCAAACCCGAAGAAGACCTTGTGCCCTATACTATTTGCAACCACCTTTTTGAATCCACAAAGTCCTTTCTGGTCGGTTACCTCGTAAAAAATCAGAAGCCGGCGGATTTCAGCATGAAACTGAAAGAACTGGTCAGTCAATGCCAGGATCTTGATCCAAAATTCAATGAATTGGACCTGAGCAGGATGTATAAGAAACCGGAATCCGATGAGGACTATATGGACATGTCCACGGTTTCTGAATTCATCGATCTTGCAAAACAAACCAGGTCATTGGTCACCGGGGCCTCATGATCCACCTATTCAAGGTCGACGAGCTGATGGAAATAGGCCATCTGCAAGTTTTTAAGCATACCGGTTCCTTATCAGGCAGCTACAGGAAGCGGTTCTCAACAAAAATCCCTACTTCTTATGAAGAAAAAAGCGAATGACATAAAGTACCCCGGAACCAGGGCAGCTTTGGACGGAAACACGGCGGCGATCATGTGCGAAAGAGAGTCTTCCGATGCAGCCGGTGCCTACCCTATCACCCCCTCGACTCAGATGGGAGAATTCTGGGCAGAAGAAGCCGCAAAAGGTCACCTGAACATTTCTGACAAGCCCCTGATCTTCATCGAACCGGAGGGCGAGCATGCGGCGGCGGCTGTCACGGCCGGTTTATCAATGACCGGGCAAAGAGCAGCAAACTTCTCTTCAGGACAGGGGATCGCCTATATGCATGAATCCCTTTATGCAGCTGTGGGAAAAAGGCTGACCTATGTACTCAATATAGGCGCGAGAGCAATGACCAAATCCACCCTCAATGTCCACGCAGGCCATGATGATTACCATGCCGTCGATGATACGGGATTTTTTCAATTGTTTGCCAAGAACGCCCAGCATGTCGCTGACCTGAACGTGCTGGCCCATAAAATTGCAGAACTGGCCCTGACGCCAGGTATCATTGCCCAGGACGGATTTCTGACGACTCATTTGATCGAAAGCCTTTACATACCCGAAAGGGAGCTGATCAGAGAGTTTCTTGGAAGACCCGATGACATCATAGACACCCCTACCCCGGCTCAACGGATCATCTATGGTGAGCAGCGCAGAAGGATCCCGGAGCTTTGGGATGTTGACAACCCGGTCATGGCCGGGATAGTGCAGAACCAGGATTCATACATGCAAAGTGTTGCGGCTCAAAGACCCTTTTTCTTCGATCATATTCAGGAACTGACAGACCAGGCCTTTGCAGAATATGCAGCTCTGACCGGAAGAAAATATGAACGTGTCATGAGTTATCGGGCGGAAGATGCGGATTACTTGATCCTTGGGCAGGGTTCTGTGGTTCCAAGCTCAGAGGTGGTTGTGGATTATCTTCGGGAAACCAGAAAACTTAAGATCGGAGTGGTTGATCTGGTGATGTTCAGGCCATTTCCTGCTGATAAGCTGAGTAAGATCCTCAAAGGAAAGAAAGGCGTCGTGGTCCTGGAAAGATTGGACCAGCCATTGGCAGAAGATCTTCCCATAGTAAGAGAACTGCGGGCCGTCATATCAAAATGCCTGGAAAACGGATTGAGCAAAAATGACAAACCCTACCCCCAAATTGAATCATATCAACCCAAGGAAGTTCCGCCTATCTATTCGGGTTCTTTTGGACTGGGAAGCAGGGATCTGCAACCCGAAGGGATCATTGGGGCCGTTGAGAACATGCTTCCCGACGGAAAGAAAAAGAAACACTTCTACCTCTCAATCGACTTTATCCGGGAGAACTCCTTTAACCCCAAACAGCGCGCTTATCAGGAGTCCATCCGGGATGCCTATCCACATGTAAAGGATCTGGCGGTACATGGATCAGAAAATCCTAACCTGATGCCAAAAGGGGCTACCACCGTCAGGTTCCATTCTATTGGTGGCTGGGGAATGATCACCACCGGAAAAAACCTGGCCATGACGCTCTATGATCTCTTGGGATTTGACATCAAGGCAAATCCCAAATACGGATCTGAGAAAAAAGGGCAACCAACCACTTATTACCTGTCAGCGGCACCTGAACCTATCCGGATCAATTGTGAATACATTTTCGTGGATGTGGTCCTCTCCCCTGACCCTAATGTTTTCAAGCATACCAACGCACTGGCTGGATTGAAGAAAGGAGGGTGCTTTATCATACAGAGCGATAAGAATTCACCCGATGAGGTTTGGGCCGATATCCCAAGAGCCTACCAGAAGATCATTGTGGATAACGATATCCATGTATTCTACATCGATGGCTTCAGGATTGCCCGGGAGGAGGCAACCGATCCCGAGCTCCAGCTTCGAATGCAGGGGATCGCTTTCCAGGGAGCTTTTTTCGCAGCCTCCCCGCTCATGGAAACGGCTGGTCTTGACGAAAAAGAGCTTCTGAGGGCTATAGAAGATCAATTACAACATAAGTTCGGAGCAAAGGGACAAAGGGTTGTCGATGACAATATGCGCGTGGTCAAAAGAGGATTTACCGAGGTCCATGAGATCACCAAAAAAGAGGTTCAGGCAAACAAGAATGGGAAAGCCAATGGTTCCGTAGGGGTCCCGATCCCTGACATGGTGAAGAACATACCACAGAGTACATCCAAGCTCAGTGATATCCACCGCTTTTGGGAACAAACAGGGAATTTCTATGCCCAGGGAATGGGCAATGATAATCTGACAGATCCATTTATAGGATTGAGTGTCATGCCAGCAGCCTCTTCCCTGTTCCGGGATATGACCGGCATACGTTTTGAACATCCCAAATGGATACCGAACAATTGCACCGCCTGTGGCAACTGCTACACCGCTTGCCCGGATACCGCCATACCGGGATTGGTCAGCGAGGTCAGCGACGTTCTTGATACCATCGTCAAGAGGGTCAAAAAGAGTCATGATGGGGTAAAACTCCTTCCAAAGGCCGTCAGAACATTGGATGGGAAGATCAGATCACATTTTAACGCTTCGGACAATGGTGCTACGGTCAACAACCTGATGCAAGATGCTATTGACGAAATGATCAATGAGTCCAAGGATCGAGAAGATCTTGAAAAGGAGTTCGGATGGTTCAGAGATGAATTGGGAGATTTCGAATTCGCACTTACCCGTCCATACTACGATCTTCATGAAAAATCCGAAGAGGGAAGTGGTGGATTGTTCAGCATCACCGTCAATCCAAATACCTGCAAAGGCTGTAACGAATGCATTGCTGTCTGCGATGACGATGCGCTCGTTTCCGTAACTCAGACCGATGCTTCGATAGCCAAGCTTCGCAAGGAATGGGATCTATGGTCTGACCTGCCCACTACACCTGATAAATACAACCGGATCGATGATCTAGAAGAAAAGATCGGCCCGTTGGAAACCATTCTTTTGAACAAGGAAGCCTATCTGAATTTTGCCAGCGGAGACGGAGCCTGTCTTGGATGCTCGGAAAAAACAGTCATCCACCTTTTTGTATCCACAGTGGAATCTCTGATGCAGCCGAGGGTCAAAAAGCATGTTGCGCATATCGATGAGCTAATCAAAAAGCTCGAAGACCATATGCGCTCCAGACTGATCGGCACAGTGAACATCTCGGATACCGATGCCATTTCAAAGATCCTGAAGGAGTCAGGCGACACCGACCTGACCATCTCCGGGATCGCCGGAAAACTCGAGGCAGAAAAAGGAAAAGAGCCGATCGACCAGGATTGGCTCAAAGAAACCACCCGGCTTGTGGCCGATCTCAAGAGACTGAAATGGAAATACACTCAGGGAAATACAGGAAAAGGAAGATCCTCCATGGGCATGACCAACGCCACAGGCTGCACCTCGGTATGGGGAAGCACCTGGCCCTATAACCCCTATCCTTTCCCCTGGGCGAACCATCTCTTCCAGGACTCCACTTCCATGGCAATGGGCATTTTCGAAGGTCATATGGCCAAAATGGCCGAAGGCTTCAAAACCATTCGAAAGGCCGAATTGGAACTCCAGGGCAAATACAACCCTGGCGAGCAAAAAGACTTCTTTACTTATTTCAACTGGAACCAGTTTTCAGATGAAGAATGGAAGCTTTGCCCCCCGGTAGTTGCACTGGGAGGTGATGGAGCCATGTATGACATCGGCTTTCAAAACCTATCTAGGATGATGGCTTCAGGAAAACCCATCAAGGTCATTGTGGTCGACACCCAGGTTTATTCAAACACGGGTGGTCAGGCCTGTACTTCCGGATTCATTGGACAGGTCTCGGATATGGCACAATACGGCAAGGTCTGGAAAGGAAAGCCCGAACCTCGAAAAGAGATCGGATTGATCGCCATGGCCCATAGAAATACCTACGTCATGCAAGGAACCATGGCCAATACGAGCCAGATGATCGAAGGTTTTATCGATGGTTTGATCACCAGAAGGCCTGCCCTGTTCAACCTTTATACCACCTGCCAACCTGAGCACGGGGTGGGAGATGATCTTGGGGTTCATCAGGCAAAACTGGCTGTGGAGTCCAGGGCTTATCCCATCTTCAAATACAACCCGGATGAAGGAGTGAAAGTCCATGAAGCTCTTGATCTTAGCGGGAATCCTGCCAAAGACAAGGTATGGCCTAGCTATGAGCTGAAGTACTTGGAAAACGGGCATGAGAAAACAATGGAAGTTCCCATGACCTTTGCTGATTTTGCGATCACCGAAGCCCGCTTCCGCAAACACTTCAGAAACGCACCCAGAAATACATGGAACGACAAGATGGTCTTGTTGACAGACTTTCTTGAAATGAATAAGGATGAGAGAGAAGGGCTTTTTCCATACATATGGGCGGTGGATAAAAAGAATCAACTGACGAGGGTTCTGGTTGCCAAAACCATCGTGGATTCCTGCGAGGAAAGACGCGACTTCTGGATCATGTTAAGAGATCTTTCGGAAGAAAAAACCATAGAGACGCAGGATAAGGACCTTGAAAGTAAAATCAGGTCGGAGGTGGTCAACAAAATGGCTCAAAAGCTTATGAAGATCGCCGGAGGATCGGGTGGCATAAAACCGGAAATAAACACCGAGCCAGCAAAGGAATCCAAAACGGAACCGGTTTTAGAAAAAAGTGAGGATCCAGCTCCCACATCCGGGGGAGGAATGAAACCCTGGCTTGAATCAGATGAATGCACTTCCTGCGACGAATGCATCAATCTTAACCCTCAAATTTTCGCATACAACGAGGACAAGAAAGCATACATCAAGGATCCAAAAGGAGGACCATATAAGGATCTTGTGATGGCAGCGGAAAAGTGCACAGCTCGTGTCATCCATCCGGGATTGCCTTCTGACAAGTCGGAAAAGGACATTGATAAGTGGATCAAAAGAGCGGAGAAGTATAATTAGAAAGCGTGCTGAATTTTCGCCGACATTCTTTTAAGCATGGGGTTCACCCACCAGAAAACAAAGATGAGACAAATGCTCTTCCTATCAGGCAATTTCAGTTTGCTCCCCTGATCATCCTTCCGGTTTCTCAACATCTTGGAAAGCCTCCAAGGGTCATTATCAGAGAAGGTCAGGAAATCACTCGAGGACAGCTACTGGCCGAAGCTGATGGTTATATGTCCGTTCCTCTCCATGCGCCTGTAAGCGGAAAAGTAAAAAAGGTCGCAAATGTCCCGACCATATCCGGGAAAATGGCTCCAGGGTTATACATCGAACCATTTCCTTCATCGACACAGGAAGTTCTTGAAGGGGAAGCGATCGATCTGGAGAACTCAACGCCAGCGCAAATTCTGAACGGGATCCAAAATGCCGGAATCGTTGGTTTGGGCGGGGCAGCTTTCCCAACCCATGCCAAGCTCAAAATACCCGAGGGAAAACATTGCGATGAATTGATCATCAACGGCATCGAATGCGAACCATACCTGACCACCGATCATCGGGTCATGTTGGAACAACCCGATGATATTTTCCTTGGAATCAAATATCTTCTAAAAGCGACGGGGGCAAAAAGAGCCATCATCGGCATTGAGGCCAACAAGCAGGATGCTGCGGATTTTCTTAGCGATAAACTCGATCCTCAAGAGCCCGTCAGCGTGGAGGTCGTTCCAGTCAAATACCCGCAGGGTGCTGAGAAAATGCTGATCACCTCTCTTTTAAACAAAGAGGTTCCGTCCGGAGGACTTCCGATCGATGTCAATGCCGTCGTGGTCAACGTTGCGACTACGGCGGAAATCGGCCGCCTTTTACCTCATGGTCGGGGAATCCAGGAGCGGGTGATCACAATCACCGGACCAGGTATCAAGAAAAAAGGGAATTACCTTATCCCCATAGGCACGCCGTTGAGATTTATCCTCGACGAAGTTGGGGTGAACGGACCGATCGCAGAGGTATATATGGGCGGCCCGATGATGGGCATGGCGGTTTCCAACCTTGATATTTCAGTGGTCAAGGGCACTTCCGGAATTGTGGTCTTTACCGAAGAGCAGGTCTCAAGACCCAAGAAGGTATACCCCTGTATTAAATGCGCTGCCTGTGTCGATGCCTGCCCATTGTCTTTGAATCCTTCCAAATTGGGCCTGCTGGCAAAATTTGAGCAGTATGAACTGATGGCGGAAGAGTTTAATCTTATGGATTGCTTCGAGTGCGGATCCTGCTCCTATGTATGTCCGTCCCATATACCCCTGGTACAGTACTTCCGTCTTTCAAAATCCATCATCCGAAAAAGAAAGGCAGCCTGATGTTCAAAAAAACACTTCATATCAGCACCTCACCTCATTTGGTCAAGGACAGAAGCGTGGAAGTCATTATGCGGAACGTGGTGTATGCCCTGCTGCCAACATCATTCTTCTCGGTATATGCTTTTGGACTGAACGCAGCATTGGTACTGATCACTGCGGTTTTGTCATGTGTATTTACAGAGCATGTTCTGTGCAGGATCTCAAAGAAGGAAACAACGGTTAATGATTGGTCCGCTGTCATTACCGGTTTGCTGCTGGGACTGACCCTACCCCCAATTTTCCCTCTTTGGATGACCTTCCTGGGTGGGGTCTTCGGCATCGGAATGGGGAAGTTCCTTTTTGGTGGTTTGGGTTAT
>JANQHS010000112.1 GCA_028282565.1 Cytophagales bacterium
CACGGTGAATGTGACCATTCCGGTGATCGATGATTCCGTCACAGTGATCGGGAACAATCTGACAGCCTTTCAAAGCGGAGCCACCTATCAATGGCTGGATTGTGATGCCGGCTTTGCTGCCATAGCCGGAGCGGTTTCGCAAACCTATACCATCTCCTCAAGTGGGAATTACGCGGTTTCCATTCAGCTCAGTGGTTGCATTGATACTTCCGACTGTGTTCTGGCATTCTTTGTCGGGCTGGATGAGAAAGCTTCAAGGGATCTAGCGGTTTATCCCAATCCCGCGGATGCCAAGCTGAGCATTTCTTCGGAGACACTGAGCGGGGCAACTGCTTTTGATGTCTATGATCTTAGAGGAAAGCTGATGTACTCATTTGAATTGTCGGGGGAAAAGCATGAGATCGATGTATCAGGATTTCCGAATGGTATTTATATGATCAGATCCCGTGGAAGTGAGATCCAACGCAAGGTTACTATCATTCATTGATCTCATTTTTCCAAGCAAATTTTTAAGTCGGGTTTAGGTATGGCATAGGTGATTGTATAGATCACCTTGCCAGTTCCGTCCATGTAGGGATGGTTGCTTTTTTTTTGAATTGGACATACCTTGGCATAGGTGAGGCGTGAAATTCTCATAGGGTCAAGGTTATTAACAGCGTATTTTCTGATACTTCCGCTGTTATTCGGATATCATTCGGTCCAGCACCATCATCATGAAAATGAAGGTCATCATCATGAATCCGAGCATATCATTCTTGCCCCGGATTGCTCCATGTGCGAGCTTTATTTTGGTGAAACGCCACTTACCGAAGCTCCGTTCTTTCTGGCCTATGACTTTGGTTTCACTCTTTCAGAGCCCCGCTATTTCACAAGCAATACTGCCACTTTTCAGTATTTCAGTTTTCTCCGAGGCCCCCCAAGCGCCTAGTGCTTTCTTGGTCGATTAGCTTTATCCGGGTCTTTTCTTTCCTCTCAGGATTCCCTTTCTGAGCGGGTGAGCATTGACTACGACGTATTCTATCGACCTCCTCTTGGTCTTTGGTAGAGGATATAACTCCCAAAGGTCTAATTCAATCTTCTTGATTAAACCATTTGTGTTTTCATGGCGCAGAATTTAAAAAAACGCTTTGCCATCTCACTGGATAAAGTTGGGATGTGTACTTCGGTGATCTGCATGTTACATTGCATTTCAATTCCGCTTTTACTCCTATTCGGATTCGATACGGCATTGAGGCTTGTTGATCAGGAATGGATGGAGCTGACCATCATTGCATTTGCATTGCTTATCGGGATCACATCATTCCTTGGAGGCTATTTATCTCATAGGCAGCATTTTGTACCTGTTCTATTTGTGGCGGGTTTTCTCTTATTGGTTAATGGAGAGGCGGTAACAGAGGGCTGGGCATCGCTTAGCCTTTCCTTATCAGGAGCTCTTGTGATCATCTATGCCCATTTCCAAAATCTAAGACTCAAACGACATGCGATTGCATCATAGCTCTTTGTCACTCTACTTGTTTTTGTCGTTGATGCTATTCAATTGCAATGGTTCTCAGGATGAATTGATCATCAAGCAAAGCATTGAGGCCCATGAATCAGGATTGGAAGCAGGGGAGAAGGTGAGCAATAAAATCCAAAGAATTGAGGAGGCTCTATCCGGTACGGATGAGCTTTCGGGAATGAATATCCAGGATTCCCTGACAGCCTTAAAAAGGGATCTTGAATCCTGGAAGGCGATGATCGTGGAAGTGCCGGGGCATGAACATTCCCATGAGGGTCATGAAGAACATGATCATCATCATCATGAACCAGAAGTCCATCTGACTCCTGAAATGGTACTGGAGGTACAACTGGACATGAAGGTCAGGGCAGAAAAGCTTGATAAAAGAGCGGATCTCCTCTTAGAAAAAATTAAATCAAAATAGAATGAACCTGTTTAGCAAAAACAAAAAGCTTCCCGTGACTGTACTCAGTGGCTTTTTAGGCTCGGGAAAAACAACGCTACTGAACCATGTGCTCCACAATCGGGAAGGCTTAAAGGTCGCGGTGATCGTAAATGACATGAGCGAGGTCAACATCGACGAAAAGCTGGTCGCCGATGGGGCAAATCTTTCCCGGACCGATGAGAAGCTTGTTGAAATGAGCAATGGTTGCATTTGTTGCACCCTCAGGGAAGATCTGATCATCGAGGTCGAGAAGCTTGCCAAGATGAACAAATTCGACTACCTGCTGATCGAGAGTACAGGGATCTCCGAGCCCATTCCGGTAGCCCAGACCTTCTCTTTTGCGTTTGATGACGATCTGTTTGACCTGAGCAAGTTCAGCCGCCTGGATACCATGGTCACAGTAGTCGATGCCTTTAATTTCTTCAAGGATTTCGGAAGTGCAGATACCATATTGGATAGAGAGATGACCGATGATCCGGAAGACCAGCGCTCCATTGTCAACCTTCTTACGGATCAGGTTGAATTTGCAAACGTGATCCTCCTGAACAAAACCGATCTGGTGAAAAAGGATCAACTGGAGCTTTTGGAGAAGCTTCTGAAAAAACTCAATCCAACAGCCAAGATCATTCAAACCAGCTATAGCAACATCGATCCCAAGCAAATCCTGAATACCGGTTTATTTGATTATGAAGAGGCGGAACAATCAGCGGGTTGGCAAAAGGAACTGGAGCTTGCGCAGAAGGGAATAGGGCATAGTCCCGAGACCGAGGAGTATGGGATCAGCTCCTTCGTTTTTCGAAATCAAAGACCCTTTCACCCACAGCGCTTCCTGGATTATGTGGGTTCCAAGTTTCCAACATCTGTTATCAGAAGTAAGGGGATCTTCTGGATCGCCTCCAGACCGGAGAACGCGATCCTCTGGAGTCAGGCAGGTGGCTCATTGAAGGCCGAGATCTACGGCCGATGGTGGGCCAGCGTTCCCCTGAAGCAAAGGGCCATGAGTCAGGACTACATGGACAATCAGGAATTGATCCAGGGAAAATGGGATAAGCAATGGGGAGATCGCATGAATGAGTTGGTTTTTATCGGTCAGGATATGAACAAGGCGCAGATCATGGAAGATTTGAATGAATGCCTGGTCACAGAACTGGAGATCTCTACTATGGAGTTAGGAGTAGGATTTCAAGACAATTGGCCGATATGAATTTGCTGAAAACCCTCCCTTTCACTTCCTCCCAAAGTCAGGCTCCCATACAACTGATCAGCACGTCCTGGTCTGAAAGAAGCAGAGTGCTGGAAAAAGGGGTCAACCTCTATTGCTGGAAAAGGGAAGTGAACCATGATATTTCGGAGTACCTGGAACAATGCCTTAAGCATGAGTTACCAAACATCTCTTTTTTCGCTCAGGAGGAAGATCTCGCGTCCAAGCTGCAGGAAAATAGAACCGGTTGGGATCATCATCATGGAGTTTCCGGGGATCCCTTTTGGGAGGATGTTTATCATCTGACCAAAGACTTTTTGGGACTTTCTCCCAATAGGTCGGGTACCGTATTCCTGAAGGTGATCGATAATAACGCCTGTACAAAGTTCCATACAGATGGAGATAGTCTCAGGATGTTCGTGACCTATTATGGAAAAGGTACGGAATGGCTTCCTGAGAAGGCCGTGAACAGAAAGGGATTGGGAAAAAGGAATCAACTCATCGTAAAAGATCCAACCCAGATCCAACGACTGGAGAGCTTTGATGTGGGGATCTTGAAGGGGCAGGTTCCGGGATCGAATGCCAAGGGTATTGTTCACAGATCTCCTGAGATCAAGAGTGCCGGGGAAAAACGAATTATTCTAAGAGTAGACATTTAAAAACTTCTTATGATACAATTATCCAAAGTCAACAAAAGATATAAGACCAACTCCGCATTAGAGAACCTGTCACTTGAGGTTAAGGCCGGTCAGATCTATGCCCTTTTGGGAGCCAACGGTGCCGGAAAGACCACGACCATTAACCTACTGCTGGGCTTTCTTGAGCCAACAGGTGGTGATGTTAAGCTGGATGGCCTTTCGCCCTATTTCAACAGGAGAAAGATCAGTGAAAGGGTAGCATACATTCCGGAGAATGTAAGCCTGTACCCATTTCTAAGCGGCCTGGAGAATCTGGAATATTTCTGTGATCTGGCTGGTATCGATCAATCCAAGGCATCCTTGGTTGAAATACTTTCCAAATGCGGGCTTCCGTCAGAATTCCATGGCCAGAAGGTTTCGGAGTATTCAAAAGGAATGCGTCAGAAGGTCGGAATTGCCATCGCCTATGCCAAGAAAGCCAAGGTGCTGTTGTTGGATGAACCGGCAAGTGGGCTGGACCCGGCAGCCAGCAATGAACTTACCGGCATTTTGAAGCAATTGGCAGGAGAGGGGGCTACCATTCTTATGGCCTCTCATGACCTCTTTAGGGTTCGCGAAACAGCAGACCGTATCGGCATCTTGAAGCATGGTTCCCTGGTTGAAGAACTCAATGCATTCGAGGTATCCGCGAACAACCTGGAAGATATGTACCTCCAATACATGAAAAATTAGATCATGATCAGGATTATTCTAAACGAATGGAAAGGTTGGTTGCGGACAGGTCAGTTCAGGTGGCTGATCATTTTCCTCGTCCTGATCCTTGCCGCCGTCAGCTATTTCGGGGTTCAGGATGTGGCCAAGCGTCAGGCCAGGATCGATGGTTCGAAGCAAGAAGTTCGTGATCAATGGGAGAATATGGGGGCATCAAATCCTCATGGAGCAGCCCATTTTGGTTCTTATGCCTTTAAGCCCCTCACCGCGCTGAGCGCATTGGATGAAGGTGTGAATCTCACAGCCGGCAGGGTACTTCGGCTCGAAGGCCATGTTCAGAATGAGATCGTACACAGCAGCCAATCCCAATCCGTATTTATTTCATACTTCGGTCCGCTAAAGGCCTCGATACTGTTGCAGATCGTGATTCCGATCCTGATCATTTTTCTAACCTTTTATGGTATCAAGGGAGAACATGAACAGGGTAGGGTAAGACTGCTGATGGTGCAGGGCATTTCTTACTTCAGACTGATCTTCGGAAAAGTGATTTCCGTTTGGGTTTTTGCCGTATTGGTTTTACTCATCACCCTGATCATCCAATTGTTGACGTTCAATGAATCGATCAGCGGAGATCTGCTCCTCAGGACCGGCCTGATTGTATTGGCCTATGGCAGCTTCTACCTGATCATAGGCAGCATTACCGGACTGTTCTCTTTGAAGTGGTCCGGAAGATCTTCCGCGCTTACGACTATGTTGGCGATTTGGGTGGTCTGGCTGATTTTTCTTCCCAAAATAACCAGCTGGTTTGTGCAGGAACAGTATCCACTGCCTTCAAGACAGGAGTTTACCGATGCTATGCGTGAGGATCGAAGCAAGGGCATCGACGGACATAACCCTTCGGACGAAAGAGAGAAAGCCTTGAAGGACAGCGTGCTGAAGGTTTATGGCGTAACCTCGGTGGACAGCCTTCCGATCAATTATGATGGATTGGTCATGCAGGCCGATGAAGAATATGGCAATAAAGTGTGGGATAAGCACTTTGGGGCCCTGTTTGGGGTGATGCAAAAACAAAAGACGAGCATGCAATATGCAGGCTTTTTGAATCCTTTCGGAAGTCTTCAAAGTTTGAGCATGGGCATAAGTGGAACCGACCAATGGAGTCACCTGCATTTTCAACAGGAGGCCGAAGCTTATCGAAGGGTCTTTATCAAAGCCTTGAATGATGAGCATGCTTTTGGAGGAAGCAGGACCGGGGATTGGGGATGGAAGGCAGAACAGGAGTTCTTCAATCAGATCGAGGATTTCCACTATAAAACACCATTGTATTCCAAGGTGTCCTCCTTCTATTGGCCCGACTGGATAAGTCTGGGTTTATGGTTGATCCTTAGCCTGTTCATGCTTGCTTTTTTTTCAAGAAACGCTAATCCGATCTCCCAATGAAGAAACTTATTTATTTCGAATGGCTTCACTTTAGCAGGGGCCTTGCCCGTCCGATTGCTGTGCTGTTGTTCCTGTTCGCTGCCTCCTTTGGGATCTATAATGGATTTAGCAGCTATCATGAACGCGTAGCACAGGTTCAAGCCATAGAAGAGAGCCGGGCGGAATCCCATCAGGAAGTATTTGATTGGTTTGAATCAGGGACGGAAGGGCCTGAAGAGCGGCCCTGGGTTAAGATCAGCACTCCTTTTTGGTCCATGTGGTATGCAAAACACCAGTTGATCCAAAACCCTGACCCGTTGATGGTCTATAACATCGGTCAGTCTGAGCATTTTGGCTATTACAAGCGGGTCAGCATGTGGAGTACGGCTTTCGATGATGACCTTGCAGCCGAGATCGCCAATCCGGAATTCGTGCAGCTAGGAGCGCTGGATTTTTCCTTCGTATGGATTTATCTGATGCCCCTGTTGCTCATCGTTTTAACATATCAGGTCAAAGGACTGGAACAGGATGTTGGCATTCTTCCATTGTTAAGGATCCAGCAACCCTATACGGGCCTTTGGCTTTTGAGGAGGCTTATGATCATCGGAGTTGCTATGCTGCTACTTCTTTCGCTCTTGGTATGGATACCTGAATTGCTTTTCCTCAAATCATCCCAAACAACAGGCGTTTTTGCTCTTTGGATGATCTACGCTTCTTACCTGTTTTTTTGGCTGGTTTTGGTTTTTCTGGTGATCTATTTTGGAAAAGGTCAGGCGGATCAGGCCTTAAAAATGGTAGGGCTCTGGTTGCTGTTTGCAGTGGCTATTCCCGGGGTTGTGAACCAATACGTTTTGCTTCGGAAGCCTGCTGACCTGATGTTATCCCTGATCGAAGCAAATCGGGACGGTCAACAGGAAATATGGGATCGACCTCAGGATAAGGTGATCGAGGAGGCCCTTGCTGTTCTTCCCGAACTTCAGGGGTCCGATGCGGCTACAAACGACAGTCTTTTGGAGCGGCAGATGATCAATGCGGCTTATCGACTGGTATGGTCGGATTATATCGCAGGGGTTTCGAACAAAATTATGGAGGATCAAGTGGGGAGAAATCAACTCATTTCTGCCACCTATTGGTTCAATCCGGTTGGGGGATATCATAAGTGGCTTAATGGGATCTCTGGCACTGGCCATGAAGCAAGCCTGCGTTTTAGGAGAAAAATTCAGGAAGCGACTTTTTCGATCAATCAGACCCTCATCATGGATGAGTGGAAGAAAAGGAAAATGGACAGAGCTTCCTTCGTCGAATACGCGCAAATGTTTGAATCAGATCGAGTAATGGAAAGGGAATAGGAGAGACTTCGGGAAAGATTTTAGGCCTTGGTTATGAAACAGAAAGATCCTTGAATGCCAAAGTATTGGCTGCTCATCGTATGCCTGTTCCAATTATCTCTTAACGTCTCCCTTGCCCAGGAAGATGAGAATTTTCCACCGCCCGAAGTAGCTCCGTCTATTGTGGTAAACAGGGTCTCCGGTTCAATTTCTCTCGATGGTCGTCTTGACGAAAAGGATTGGGAAAAGGGAGAGGCGGTACAGGATTTCTTTCGACGGGAGCCCAGGCAGGGAGGCGATGTGGGGTACTTAACCGAAGTTAAATTCCTATACGATGACAAATACCTCTATCTAGGTGCCTGGTGCAAAGATTCAATGGGGCTCAAGGGAATTAGGGTCCAGGATCTACGGAGGGATTTTGTCTGGGGAGAAAATGACATCTTCGGAGTATCGCTTGACCCTCAAAACCTCAAGCAATACGCCCAGGCATTTCAGACCACTCCCTATGGAAACCAACGCGATCTTCAGAATTTCAATGGAAACAATTTTGACGTGGGTTGGAATACGCTTTGGAAGGTAAGAACCCAAAGGTCCGGTGATGGGTATACGGTGGAAATGTCAATTCCATTCAAATCCCTGCGATATGACCTCCCCGAAAACGGGAAGGAAGTCGAGTGGGGAGTGACATTGGTTCGCTATGCCCGGCGTGAGGTCGAGGTTTCTTCTTATCCGGCCATTCCCCAATCGTTCACGCCCTATCGCATGACCTATGCTGCTCGTCTCACCGGAATAGAGGTTCCTCCGCCTTCGGCCAATGTCCGGATAGAACCCTATGCACTGTACCAATATGATCAGATCAAGGAAGGAGATGTGAGTTCTTCAGAGGGGGACTTCAAAGCCGGAGGAGACCTGAAATGGGCCATCAATCCCAGAACGGTTTTTGATCTGACGATCAATACCGATTTCGCCCAGGCTGATCTGGATCTGGCTGTCAACAACCTCGAGCGCTTTAACATCTTTTTCCCCGAGAGAAGGCAGTTTTTTCTTGAAAATTCAGGCATCTGGGCAGGTGGCCTGCAGCAGTCCATTCGCCCGTTCTTTAGTCGGACCATAGGGTTACAGGGCAGCTTCAATGCAAAGCCAGCTCCTATCGTGGTTGGAAGCCGCTTTACCCAAAGAACCGAAAGGCAGGCGATCGCGGGTTTGTTGGTTCGGCAAGGCGGGACGAACACCTCACAGGTTTCAAATTTTGCTGTCGGGCGCTACTTAAAAAACTATGGTCTCGAAAACAATGTCGGCATTATGGTCACACATCGGTATGATGAGCAATCTCAGGAATTGGATCTGGAGTCTAACAATAACACGACCATAACCCTGGATGGCCAGATCCGGCCTACCAGCGAATGGGATATTCAATATCTGTTGACCTCATCCTTCGATGAACAAAGCGGGACCAATGGTTATGCCGGGCGGATCTTTGCCGGCAGGTCGACCAATAAGATGTATTATGGTTGGGTAACCGAGTATACCGATCAAGACTACCTTCCGGCTATGGGTTTTGTACGCCAAAAC
>JANQHS010000133.1 GCA_028282565.1 Cytophagales bacterium
CTCTGAGCTTGGTTTTTGGTGGATTTTTTATTTTTGCAGCAGGATGAACCAGGCGAAAACGGCCTATCCTAAGAAAAGAAAATCAAAAAAGTCCAGGGAATCTCCCTGGATGAGGCTCAAGGTTTCTCTCTCCAAAAACCTCTTCGATGACAGCATCACAGAGATCAGGACCCTTCAAAACGAGGTGATCGGAACCGTATCTACCGTCGGTGCCAGGAAATACCAGGTCACGAATTACAGGTCGGACAGAGTTGAGTTATCCACCTTTAAGGATTCGAAGCAGTTTGTGTTGAAGTCTTATTTTTTTGCTGGTAAGCCTATGGTCTTGGAGAAAAACCTGCAGCTCAACCTATTCTGAAGTATTCACCAGGTCGATCAACTTATCGGGATAATCCGTGATGATCCCATCGACACCCCAGGACATCAACTCTTTCATTTTTTCTTCATCATTCACCGTCCAGGGAATGACCTTGATGCCGAATTGTTGGATATTATCCACGGTCTCTTGGTCCAGTAAGGCATGGTAGCAGGAATAGATCTCGGGTGAAAAATCAAGGGATCTTAATTCCTCATTCCAGTCAGGGTTGTCCTCGACAAGGAGCGCAACGGGAATGGCCGGGTTCTGTCTTTTCGACTCGGCTATCGACCTTTTGTCAAAAGATTGGATGACCACATGATCTTGTAGATTAAAATCCCGGATCAATTCCAGGACAAGTCGCACGAAATCTGAAGGCGCCGGATGATAAAGACCGTCTCCCTCGGGTGTGGATTTGATCTCAATATTGTAAAATACCTGTGGAAGGCCGTGCTTGTGTATTCTGTTTTGAACCTTTTCAAAAACCTCAAAAAGCAAGGGTTTTGATACCGAAATTTTCTCTTGATCCGGAAAACGGTCGATTGGTTTAGACCCGCAGTCATATTGGGAGATCTCTTCATAGGCCATTTGGAACAGGTTCTTTTGATCTCCATCATTTTCGCAGATCAGGTCTCTGATAAAGGGTTCATGAGAAACAACAACCTGGCTGTCACCGGAGATCACCACATCCATTTCAAGTGTAGTCACCCCCAGATCCAGGGCTTTGAGGAAACCTGGAATTGAGTTCTCGGGCATGAGGCCCCGGCATCCGCGATGCCCTTGAATATCAATTCTTTGCATATCACTTTGTTCGGGAGAGCCGCAATACGAAAAATTCAGTAGGATGAGGAGAAAAAAAAACCGCTTTCTATGCCGTGGTTGCTGCATTTGATTTTGTTATGCTTTCGGCCATGCCCTGGAAAATGAATGCGTGGAATGGAAGAACAGAATACCAATATAGTCTGCCGGCCAATCCTTTGGGCCTGAATGTAGCTTTTTGTTTAAGGACATTTTTTCCGCTTGGGTTTTTAGCCAGTTCAAATTCGAGCCAGGCTTCACCCGGGAGTTTCATTTCAGCAAAAAGCAGCAATCTTTTTGATACTTTATTGGCCTCAAGTACCCGCCAAAAATCTATCGAGTCGCCTGCTTTAATTTCGTTTTGGTTGCGTCGCCCTCTTCTTAACCCTACACCCCCGACCATTTTGTCAAGAAAACCCCTGATCTCCCAAAGCCAGTTGCCATAGTACCAGCCCCGCTTTCCACCAATACTCCAGATATTTTCCAGGACCCTTTCGGGGCTGTTGTCAAATTCGATTTCCCTGTAATCTGTGTAACAACCATATTCAGGGACTTTTTCTTTGGCAAAAAGCGCTTTGTTCATTTCCGGTGAGATCACCGTGTCCGTCCAACTCGACTCCACTTCATCTGACTGTACCTTTGAAAGAGCTGCCTCTAAAGCTTCTTGATAGCTCAATAACTTTTGACCTTGGGGCTCCAGGGTATTTTCCCGATCACAGACCACCTCGTTTCGCATGGAGTCCACCAAGGACCTGGCGAGCTTATAGGAGGTGGAGGTCACGAAGTATAGCCATAGAGAAGAGAGTCTTGGTGTGAGTACCGGAAGAGTGAGGATAAACCGTTTTAGCTCTCTCACCTTGGCATAACCCAATAGCATTTCCTTGTAAGTCAGTATTTCCGGCCCACCGATATCATAGGTTCTACCATAGTTTTCCCGTTTGGCAAGCACTCTGGCCAGGTATTCCAGGACATCCCTGACTGCTATAGGCTGACAGCGGGTATTGAGCCATTTGGGAGCTACCATAACCGGAAGCTTTTCTACAAGGTCCCGGATGATCTCGAAAGAGGCACTTCCCGAACCGATGATGATCGCCGCACGAAGTACCGTAACAGAAATACCTGTTTTGGCCAATTGGGTTTCCACCTCCATTCTGGAAAGCAAGTGCTTTGAAAGATCTTTATCGTTGGAAATACCCCCGAGATATATGATCTGTTCGCAGTTGTTTTCTTTCGCAAAAACCGCAAAATTCCTGGCCATATGGCTTTCAAGCTGGTCAAAGTCCTTCGCCGATGAGGCCATGGAATGCGCCAGGAAAAAAGCGTATCGAAATCCGTTTTTTGTGCTCTGAAGAGAGCCAGGGTCGAGCAGGTCTCCCTCAATTACCTCGATCTTTTCTAGGGATTCAGGGGAGAAATCCTCAAAATCAAATCTTGCTCTGTTTCTGACAAGGCAAGTCACATGATAGCCTTTTCCGATCAATATCGGCAAAAGCCTTCGGCCGATATAACCGGTAGAGCCAGTTAAGAGAACCCTTTCCACAATGGGAATTTATGAAGAGTTATTTTTCCCGGTTGAGGGTTTCAATTTGTTTGGCCACCTTTTCTGCCTCTTCGGACTTCAGGGCAAAACCTTGTATGTCACCTTTCCTCTGGAGTTCCATGGCTTCTTTTTGCAGAGCCCGGTATTGCTTGTCAAGCCTTTTGGCTGGATTGGGTTTGAATAATGAGATCATCTTTTTTCTTTAAAAAACACATCAAAATATGTTTTGTTCGGATCGATCACAGCGGATCAAGGGTTCAAAACAAAGTTTAATAACTCCCTTTGATGATTTTCATTCTTGATTTGAACTCCCAGTTGCTCGGCATTTAGCTTATATGCTTGGTTGTTCCATAAATCATCGATTTTCGGTTTCAGAGAATCCGCGCTTAAAGCCGTTATCTTCATCCCTTTTGGACCAACTCCCTTCTCATTGATGATTTTGTTCCAAACAAACTGATCCAGGATATGTGGAATGATCATCGATGCGCAGCCATGCTTTATCGCGAGATGTGTTGTTCCCGCTCCTCCATGATGTACGACCGCATACATTCTTGGAAAAATATAGTTGTAAGGAATGCCTTCGATAAAAAAGAAACGCTCATGATCAAATTCACTCGGTTTTTCCAACCCTCCAACGGAGGTATTCATGATGGCCGGAATATTTCTTTCAGATAGGACCCGGAGAATAGTTTGGGTTTTCCCTTGAGGGTCGGGGTTGGTCATGCTGCCGAATGTTACAAAAAGGATCTTCTCATGGCTGGACAGAAACTCTGATAATTCGCTTGGTGGACTGTAGGAATTCTGATATTCGCGCTCCTGATAACCAAATACCTGAATATTCTCAGGCCAGGAATCCGGTCTCGGGAACAAATGATTTGAAATAGCATAAAAGGCTCTGTTTGTCTTTAAGGCTTTTCCGATTTCTTTCCCTTTGATCTTTCCTTCGAGGTTTATCCAAGGCAGGGATTTAACGATGGTCATTTTTAGACCTGCGTAGGCAAGCCAGAAGGTCAACTGATTCAAGAAGTTCCCATAATTCCCACTGAAAGCGATGTGGGCGTGGCCTTCGACATAGTGCATGTACGGTACGGGACTGACCAGAGCAATGCGGTTTTTCTTCCCTAATCCCCAGATGACGGGATAAGTCGACTTGCCATTATAAAGGATCATGTCCGGATCAAGCTCCTCGATGATCCGGGATTGAAGAACAAAGATCTTTTTGTTGATCGGAAGAGACTTCAGACCAAGCTTGATATAGGCTACAATTCTCTGGAATGGGTTTCCGGCTCCTCCAAGAGCCCTTTTGCCCTCTTTGCTTTCCAGGAGATCCAGGTATTCGGCTCCCAGGGATCGAAAGCTTAAACCGGATTCTTCAGCAAGAAGCCGAAATTGTTCCGGGAATATGCAAATCGGCTCATGTCCCTTCTCTTTTAACAACCCACCTATCGAGATGAAGGGCTCCAT
>JANQHS010000193.1 GCA_028282565.1 Cytophagales bacterium
GCGATTGGGATCGATGGTTCTTCAGCGGGAAATGGTCTGGATGACAAATTTTACATTTTTAACAGTCCAGCCGGGGAGTTCTCAGTCGTTATCGATGATGCAGGGAATGTAGGTATAGGTGATGTCACCAGTCCCCTTGTTCAACTGCACGTTGATGGAGATGGACTCTTTAATGGATTCATGGGATTGTCAGATCTTGGGTCAGCTCCTGGCGTTACCAACAATCGCCTGTACAATGTGGGTGGGAGTCTTTTCTGGGATGGTAATCAGCTCTTATCGGCTGCGGATACAGCAATTTGGAATACCGACGGAACAGATATCTGGAATAAGACCATTAGCGGAGGAATTGGAATTAATACCAGCTCCCTCAATGCCAATTATTCTACGACATTGCAGAACAACGGAAGATTGGGAGGTCTGAGGATAGAAAATATTTATAACGGTGCTTCTCCGAAATACGGACTATTTACCAATATCAGTAATGCGGGAACGGGTGATAAATATGGAAACTATGTGAATCTTCTAGGCACCTCCGGCAGCGGATCTTCCCTGACCGGTACGCATAACTTCATGAGCCCGAGTGGAGCAACGGGGATAGTCTATGGTCTTTACAACACGGTTCTATCCTCAGGCACCGGAGCGCGCTATGGTGTTTATAACGATGTTCGGGGTAGCGGAACAAATGCATCAGCTATCTATGGAGAAAGAAATGTGGTGCAACACCTTGGATCTGGTGATTCTTATGGAAATTATTCTATCCTTAATGGAAGTTCAAATGGGAATATGTACGGGGACTATGTTCAGATCTCTAGTTCGGGAACGGGCAATAATTATGGCCAGTATGTGCTTATGGCCAACTCAAGTACTTCAACACAGTACGGTGTGTTTGTTACCCAAAGCGGCTCAGGCTCAGGGACCGAGTATGGCATCTTCACAGCTGGGGAGGATTACAACTACTTTTCAGGGAATGTCGGAATTGGAAACTCCTCTCCCCAGGAGGCGCTGCATATCTCTGGTGGCACTATTCGTTTGGGTGATTATGCTGGAAATGGGCGCAATCTGCTGACGATCAACAACGATGGGGATGTCGGTTATGTGAATTTATCGGATAGTATCCTCTGGAACAACATGGATGGTACGAATATCAACAACAGCAATTCCGGAGCGGTGATCATTGGAACGGACTCTATCGACAATGGAAAGCTTCAGATCGTCACTCAGGTCAATGAAAACTCCATAAACGCATGGAGATATACCCCAAACAATGCTCCCGCAAATTTCAGGGGACTCAAAGCCAGGGGAACCGAAGCTCTCCCTGCGGCTGTAGAAAACAACGATTATTTATTCGGCCTTTCGGCGGGCGGGTATGATGGCAGTTCTTACGCCTCTTCAGGGCGGATCCTTTTCAGAGCAGGAGAGGATTTTAATTCAACCGATCACGGAACCGGGATCTTGTTTCAAACAACAGGACTGGGATCTACCACGCTAAATACAAGCATGGTCATATCACCGGCAGGCGATGTGGGCATTGGAACACCAACACCTGTGAATAGGCTGGCGGTGTATGATAATACCAGCCTTGCGACCACCTCAATCATTGCCAATGAAGTCACTGGCTTGAACGCAACCCTCGCTGGTACCAAGGCCCTGAGGGTAAGTGTTTATGATGATATCGCCTCCCCGAATGCTGTAGCGGCAATTGAAGCCAGGGTGGGAGGTTCCGGAACTGCTACTCAAACAGGTGTCCTAGGCAATGCAGGTGGATCAGGAACCGCAAATTATAACAGAGGACTTGCGGGGGTTGCGTCTAACAATGCTGCTAGAAACATTGGTGTGGATGCTTATGCGACCGGGAATACCGGTATCAATTATGGAATTAGATCTTTTACGGCTGGAACTCATGCATCTTCCAAATACGGGATCTTCAATGATGTCACAGGAAACGGCACCCTTTACGGATTGTATAATGACTTCGACGTATCGGTCACCAATACGGCCACAAATTATGGTATCTACAACCTGATCCGGCCTAATGGAACAGGACAGGTGAGAGGCCTTTACCAGATATTTACCGCTGTTGGAAGTGGTATCAGGTATGGAATGTATAACCTGATGCAGGTCAATGCTGCCAACAACAGTTCGATATACGGTACGAGAAATGATATTGACCAGGATGGGGGAGGAAATGCCTATGGTTACTATGCCAATCTTTATGGCTCAGGTACGGCCAATACCTATGCTTTCTATGGAAGCAATGGCAATGGCGGGACAGGAGATTACGGTATTTATATGACCAATGAGGAAAGGAATTATTTGACTGGGAATTTGGGAATTGGGAATACCAATCCTCTTGACCGATTATACGTCCAATCTGCAGCAGCAGCGGAAGGCATCACCATCAATAACAATGCAGCGGATGGGGACCCAACATTGACATTTGCTCTGTCCGGTGTTGACCAATGGTCTATGGGGATAGACGATGGTGATGGGGATGCTTTTAAGATAGGAAGAGGCACCATTGGGACAAGTACCATTGTGAACATCGAAACAGGCGGAAATGTAGGTATAGGCACCGTTACTCCAAGTACCGGATATAGAATGCATGTTGAGTCGAATTTTCTTGGAGGCGCATATGTGAATCAGACTTATACAGGGACCTCTACTCAGTACGGACTCTTTGTTAATTCTGCAAACACGGGAACCGGGTTTAAATATGGCTACTATCTGAATCTGGATGGCACCACTGGAGATGCAAGTCCTATATATGGTCAGCGTTTCATTATTGATCCTTTTGGTACCGGATCCTCATATGGTAGTTTGGTCAACATGTCTGCCCAGGGAACCGGGATCAGATATGGGTATTTCGCGAATATGATCCAGGCTTCTGGAAATGCAAGCGCGGTTTATGGGTTTAGATCGGATGTTGATCAGGATGGAAGTGGAAATGCCTATGGCTTCTACACCGTTTTGGACGGAAGTGGTACGGGAACTACTTATGGTGCTTATCTCAATAATGCAAATGCCGGATCCGGAGACTACGGAATATATACAACAGGTGAGGAAAGGAACTACATCGAGAGCACTCTTGGATTAGGAACCAACCTTCCTTTATCAAACGCGCAGGTTGAGATCGAGACGGCTACCGAAACCTATGGTCTTTATGTTGACCAGAACTACACCACGGGAACCACTTATGGTGTAAGGGTGGCAATGACTGCGGCTTCGGGGGAGGAGTATGGGATTTATACTTCTGGTGAAAGCAGAAACTATTTCGGCAGCCCTGTTGGTTTGGGTACTCTTTCACCGCAGAATAGATTGGATGTGGAAGGATCGGCGGTGATTGGAGCTTCCCGTTCAGGATCCACAGCTGCTCCGACAAACGGACTTTTGGTCCAGGGTTTTGTCGGAATGGGAGATGTGACCACACCTGCTCAGCCTTTGCATGTTCAGGATAACAGAAGTGGTAATAGGGTGGCTTTCTTCCACAATACCAATACCGGAACAACCGCCGATGGTATAGCCATCCGTTTGGAGAATACCTCCTCGGCGAACGATTATGTGTATTTTGAAAGAACGAGCGGATTGGTGCAAGGCAGGATCGCCGGAAACGGATCGGGTTCGGTCTCCTATCTGACATCCTCCGATCGCAGGTTGAAAACCAATATTTCGGAGTTTGAAGGCGGGTTGGATATGGTGCTGAAGATGAAGCCCAAGAATTATGTTTTCAAGTCAAGTCCTGATATAGACAGGGTCGGATTCATAGCTCAGGAATTGGATGATATTTTCCCGGAAGCCGTCAGTGGAGATTCCAGTTTGGGTGTGGATGAGGAGCCCATGATGGTTGATTATTCCAAACTGACACCAGTGCTGACCAGTTCTGTTCAGGAATTGCACCAGATTATCATGAATCAGCAGAAGATCATCGATTTTCAAAAGGCTGAGATCTCGGGTCTGAAAAACAATCAGGGCGATGTTCAGGCTCAATTGGATGCTTTGAAAACCCAAATTCAGATGATCCTGGAGAGTGAAGCAGGAGTTGAGGTGAACAGATCTGCCGAAGAACCGGGAGAGTAAGACTCGGCAGGGGTTCTTTATCGTCGACAGGGCGGTCTCCATGACTTCGCATGGGCCGCTAAGGTATTTCTTAGGATTAAGAGTAACCTTTTAATAGGTTTTCCGAATATATAGCCTTTGGCAAGGCTTGCTTAGATTTGGCCAGCAAATCCTAATCATGATGAGGAAAATCGTTTGTTTCAGCACTATTCTTTCCTGTTTTTTTGTTTTTCAAACCAATCTTTTTGCGCAGGACAATGTAGGAATTGGAACCACCAATCCCCGTTCAACAGCTCTTTTGGATCTTACTTCTCCGGACAAGGGTCTCTTGCTCCCCAGGGTTGACCGAACGGCCATGACCCTCGGAGCACTGGATCATGGGATGGTCGTTTTTGATACCGTTTCGAATGCCTTGTTTATTTGGGATGGAACTGCTTTCCAGACTTTGGCCCTTGCCTCGAATGTTTGGAGTACCACGGGCAATGCCGGAACTCTTGACGGAACAAACTTCATTGGTTCTACGGATAATGTTCCCCTGACTTTAAGGGTCAATAATGTGCAGGCCGGAAGGCTGACTGCTGCCGGGGTCACTACATATGGTGTTCAGGCCGGATTGAACAATACTGCGATTACCTCTGTAGCTATAGGGTTTCGTGCTCTTGGCGCCAATACAAGCGGCATAAACAATACCGCCGTAGGTTATGGAGCCCTCACTGTGAATACCGGCGAAAGGAATACCGCAGTCGGTACAAACACCTTATCGTCAAATACTTCGGGAAATAACAATACCGCGGTTGGAGACCGCGCTCTGACCGCCAATACGACCGGATCTGCCAATACCGGTGTAGGTCTGACCGCATTATTTTCAAACACATCCGGTTTACGGAACTCCGCCTTTGGCTGGGATGCATTGTTTTCCAATACTATCGGAACGGATAATGTGGCCATTGGCTATCGTGCCGGATTTACAAATATCAATGGACTGGGAAATGTTTTCATCGGCGAAAATGCAGATGCGAGCAATACAAACTTTGTGAATGCAATTGCGATCGGATCGGGTGCCATAGTAGGCCAAAGCAATTCCATGGTTTTAGGGAATTCGGTTAATGTTGGAATTGGAACTTCAACACCGACAGCAAGGTTTGAGGTCCAGGGTGGTAGTCCGGGTGCCGGAAATGGAGTTGGAGAATTTTACCATCCTGCAAGTTTTGGATGGGGTGTGTTTTCGGTTGCCTCATCGGGTGGAGATGGTACCGGGACGGCCTTTGCCGTTGCCAGAATTGCTGGTCTTGAGAACAACCCCACAGGTACGAGCAATGTTGGAGTATGGGGACATCAAACCGGTTTAGGAGCAGGTGGTTGGGGGGTTCTCGCCTCGAATGGAGCAAGTGAGACTGCCCCGGACCGCTATGTTGCTCTCGCGGGACATTCAGCCAATCCCTATGCCGGAATATTTATGGGCGGAAATGTCGGTCTGGGTGTTGCCGCGCCTATAAACCTACTGGATGTAGAAGGTGGAGCTGTAGTTGGTGCTAATTATTCCGGTACAAACACAGCTCCGACAAATGGAATGCTCATCGAGGGCAATGTTGGAATTGGTAACAATAATCCTTCGACCCGTTTGGAAGTAAGAGCACCAAGCCCGGGAGCGGGAAATGGTGTTATTGAGGCTTATCAGACCCAGGTGGCTGGTTGGGGAATCGTTTCCTCCAATTCTGACAATGGCGATAATACCGGAACTGTCTTCACTCGAACCCGAATTGCCGGTATAGAAAATAACCCAACGGGCAATACCAATGCAGGCGTTTGGGGGCACCAATTTGGAAATGGCTCAGGTGGATGGGGTCTTTTAGCTTCCAATGGAGCTAGTGAACTTGCGCCTGATCGCTACGTAGCTCTGGCGGGGCATTCTGCAACACCATACTCCGGAATATTCATAGGTGGAAATGTTGGATTGGGGGTCACGGCTCCCGTGAATCTACTGGATGTGGAAGGTGCAGCCGTAGTTGGAACCAACTATTCCGGTACAAGCACCGCTCCGACAAACGGAATGCTCATTGAGGGTAATGTTGGAATAGGGAATAATAATCCATCTACAAGACTGGAAGTGCGGGCACCAAGTCCCGGGAATGGAAATGGGGCCATGGAGGTATATCATTCCTCAAATTTTGGATGGAGTATTCTTGCATCAAGTTCTACCGGCGGAGATAATACGGGTACCGTTTATACTCGAACGCGTATTGGAGGAATTGAATCAAACCCCACTGGCTCCACCAATGTTGGAGTTTGGGGGCATCAATTTGGTAATGGCGCCGGTGGATGGGGAGTTGTGGCTTCCAACGGTGCCAGTGAAACGGCCCCAACTACCTATGCTGCTTTCGGCGGGCAGGCCTATGCAGGGATTATGATGAATGGGTTTGTTGGTGTGAATACCACTACGCCAGCAACTTCTCTGCATGTTAATCATCCCACGGGAATTACAAATGGACTTTCGATTTCCAACGCCGGAGATGCAGACAGATGGCATCTCTACTGTTGGTCTAGCAACTCACTATACCTTTATTTCAATAATACCCAAATGGGACTTTTTAACTCTGTATCCGGTGTTTACACGGCTCTTTCCGATCGCAGGTTCAAAAGCGATATTCAGGAGCTGCCAAGTGTTTTGGATAAGATCGATCAGCTTGAGCCGGTGAATTATCGTTTCAATCATCAAAACCCTTCTGATGATACTAAGTACATGGGTTTTATCGCTCAGGATGTCGAGCAGATTTTCCCAAGTCTGGTTGTCCAAACCAAATCCGATGATCCTGCAGAATCCGAAGGAGGATTGAATGATGTCTATACGCTTGATTATTCCGGTTTCGGAGTTATAGCCATCAAGGCTATTCAGGAATTGAGAAAAGAAAACCAAGAGCTAAGATCTCGCATTGAAGCTTTGGAAAGCAAATAAAGAGTTTCTCCCAGCCCCTTGAAATCTCGCCGGTGACTATGCCGCCTGTTCACCTGATGACTAGAAGTTCTCTTATGGCTGACTGACATTAGTGAATCTTCCTCCAGACGCCTTAATCCTTTTAGGTTGATTCGATCTGTGTAGCCCCAATCCATTGGAAAGAAGTTCTTAACAGCTCTCGGTTAGTTAGTGCATAGATTCTGTTCCATTTGGAAGCTGATCCTGAAGCCAAGTTTTACGTTAAAATATATTGCTAATATTATGAGTATGTTTACTAAAAATAATAGTATATTTGGATGGGTATGAAAAGCAAAAAAATCAAAACAGAATTAGGTGATAAGCGGCTGGGATTGTTTCTGCATAAGGCGGAAAGGAAATGGGACGTCACTTATGCGATGAAATCCCGGTCAGACCAACCGGGGTTTTATTCCCAGTCCAAAGGTGGAAGGTTCAGCACTCATTCCCGGCCGCATATCAGCACTCTTATTCAAATGCTTCTAAAGAAATAACCATGACGTTGATCAGCGAAAACCTCAGGGAACTTCGTAAAGAACAGGGGCTAACCCAGGACCAACTCGCCAACCTCCTTGGGATCAAGAGATCCCTGGTTGGTGCCTATGAAGAGGGCCGGGCGGAGCCTCCTGTTCAAAACCTCAAGAATATCTCCAAGGTATTTGGGGTAAGTGTTGATGATTTCATTTCGAAAAAGATCCGGGCAAAAAAGGGGATCAACCCTCTTACCGGCCAAATACAGGAAAGCGATGCTGATTTCGGGGGCGCCAAACTCAAGGTTCTTGCCATTACGGTGGATTCTGAGGAAAATGAGAACATCGACTTCATACCACAAAAGGCCGCTGCGGGTTATACCAACGGTTTTTCAGATCCGGAATTCCTTAAGGATATGCCGAAATTTCACCTGCCAAATCTGCCCACAGGTACTTACAGGGCTTTCGAAGTTTCGGGTGACTCCATGATGCCCGTCACACCGGGTAGTATTCTCATTGGAAAGTTTGTGCCGGATTTTGCTGAGGTCAAGGATGGAGATCGTATGGTTCTTCTCACAAGATCAGAAGGCATTGTTTACAAAAGGATCAAAAAGCATTCGGATAAGTCCTTGAAATTGATCTCCGATAACCCGGCTTATGATCCTTATGTAATCCCGTTTGATGATATTCAGGAGTTCTGGAAAGTGGTCTTGTTTGTCTCCGATGATTGGCCGGGACCACATGATCTTGAAAAGGGTGGAGGTGAAGCTCAGGGAGAGAACCGCATACTTGAAGTCCTTGAAGATCTCAGAAAGGAAATGAAAGCCCTTAAGAAGAGCTGATCAACTCAGCTAGCTTTAGCCTATCTATTTTGCCTCCCGAACTTGTGGGAAAAGTAGATAAATTGAAAATTTTCGTAGTATTCAAATACTTACAAAAATTTGATTTGATAAAATTCAAAAGTTTATTGGATCCATTTTCTATGATCTCAAAACCTTCAATTACCAAAACCGGGCTTTGACCATAATTCTCATCTGGGATCCATGAGATATGAAAATTCTTTCCTCTGAGTATTTCATGATCCAATTCTCTGATCTGATCTTCAAGGTATTCCGGGTGCACCTTAATTCCGCCCGAATTGATCACAAAATCCGACCTTCCAAGCCACTCGAATTTTCCTTTCCCAACAATTTCGACCACGTCATTGGTTAGGAGCCACTGGTTTCCTGTAGCCCTGGACAGGATTTGAAGTCGACCTTCATGATCCGACTTCATTTCGGCATCCTTTAATAAGGTAAAATGATCCTCTGATTTCCTTCCTATTTTTCTCAGAGCTATGTGACTTGCTGTTTCAGTCATTCCGAAACTTTCCCAGGCGGGAACATCAAGTTTTTCAAGTATGGAGTTTTGTGCCGGATTTATAGGAGCGCCACCGATCAAAACAGACTTGATCTGTTTGGGTTTTTCTGAATTATTGATTCGACCGAGTTTGAAATAAGCCTGAAGATCATTGATCTGGCTTGGGGTGATCGAAGTATGCTCGAAGGATATCTCCCTGAATTCGCAAAATATTCTTGTAAAGGGGCTTTGGGAAGGGTTGAGGAAAATGATCCTGGAATCAGAAACGAGGGCTCTGATAACCTGCATAATGCCGCCAACCCTGGTCAATGGCAAACAGACCATAATAGAATCCGTTTTGCTGATACCCAATGCGAGGTTTGAGCGCTCTGCTGAAAACAGGATCTGGTCCCGTGAAAGGGCAATTTTTTTTGGTGGCCCGGTACTGCCGCTGGTCTGAACTTCGAGGTTCTCTTCTTCCTCGTACCAGAACCTCAGGATCTTGATCAATGCAGATTTTGAATGACCGTGTTCCCGGTAGAGGCTTTCCAGTTCTTCTCGGCTATATGACTTTCCCTCTCTGTAAATCTCCTTTTCCTTACTCACCCTTATTGAACTTGGTATAAATAAAATAGACCAGCTGGATCTCTATCCCCATAGCAAGTCTTGCTCCTCTTTGCTCTGCGGAAGATAATTGGGTATAGGTATTGGGATTCAAAAGCCTGTTCAAACTTGAGAAATCCGTATCGGTAAGATTGAACTGAATATATGGGTTGAAGGAAAGAGCCAGAGGGCTTCCTGCTTTGAAATGATAGATGAATTTCATGAAGACCATGCCACCGAGCATGTTTGAATTGACCACCCCTTCTTTTGTTTTGTTTTCTTCGGACACGTCCACTTGCAGGTTAGTGAGGTTTACAGTGGCTCCCAATATATAATCCCGCTTTTTTGAAGGCAGTAGTTTGCTTACCCCGATGCCATAAGAATTCGTAACGACCGTGATCGACCGACTAAATGAACCTCCTCCGGCATCGACTACCTGAGAGCTCCAACGACTGTTTCTTCGGTTCATGTATTTGAATTCCAAATTCATTTCGGGTTTGTACAAATATCCTCCCGCCACAGTGAAACCGGATAGTAGGTTGATTGAGCCCGTTGCGTTTGTGGTTTCCTGCTCAGGATTCTGTGTGGGGTCATCGTATGACCTGGTGCTTTCATAGTGATTGAGGATATTGTTGAGTCCCATTAATGGCCAATAGGATACCGTATATCCCGCTCCCATATAAATATCCTGCCCATAGGCCGTGGATAATGAAAAAGCAATGAAAAGAAGAAAGGCCCCTGCTGATTTGCTTGCTGAGGTCATTGAAATAGCGGAAGTGATTGCCCGGGTTTTTCATGCCCCGAAGGAATGGCCAATTCAGGAAAATCATTTTCAACCCTGTTTAGCTCCGTAGATACAGTATAATAGTCCATTTCTTCTGCCGGATAAGGCATAAGCAATGATTCTATATCGTCCTGACCCAGATCATTGGAAATCCAGGCTTTTTCGGCATCCTTCGAAAGTATCACGGGCATTCGATCGTGGATTTCGCCGACCTTTTCATTGGCCTCAGTAGTGATGATGGTAAAGGAATTCAGGTAATGGTCATCACTGATCTCCCAGCTATCCCAAAGTCCTGCCATAGAATAGACTGATTCATCCTTGAGATGGATTCTAAACGGGGTTTTGGTCTTGCCTGACCTTTTCCACTCATAAAATCCATCGGCCGGGATCAGACATCGGCGTTTCCTGGTGCTATCCCGAAAGGAAGGCTTTTCCAGCAGGGTCTCAGAGCGCGCATTGATCAGTTTGCTGCCGATCATTTCATCTTTAGCCCAAAAGGGAACCAGGCCCCATTGAAAGAATTGGATTTGCTTCGGATCAAGATTGGTAACCACGGGGAGATTTTGGGATGGGGCTGCATTGAATCTGGGCTTGAAACTCTCCAGGAGCTTTGCATTGAAGTGACCCTCAAGCATTTTTTTGTTGATCGAAAGTGAATATCTGCCGCACATGGTTGTCAAAAATTAAGAATTTTTAACCTGTTTGTTTGACTTCAGAAAAGAAATGAAGGAATCATTATTGTAAGCGGCAATACCTGAATGCCTGAAGATGACCTTTCCTTCAGGATCGATCACAAAAGTGGTGGGAATGCTCCTGACGTTCAATTCAGGTGGTAGAGCGGAGGCCTTATAATAAATCGGCATTTGGTATTCCTTCCTCTCAATAAACTCCACAGCCTTTTCTCGGTTTTGGTCAAGGTTAAGCATGACGAACATGACATCAGGGTCATTTCCGATCTCTTGGTAGAGATCCTCAATATCCGGCATTTCCGCTATGCAGGGGCCGCACCAGGTTGCCCATAAATTGATGAATACCGTCTTTCCCTGAAAATCAGTGGATGAAATACTGTTGCCATTTTGATCTTCAAGCGTAAAATCAAAGGAGAGGCTTCCAAGGTCTTCACGGACTTCGACCCTTTGGTCTACAGCCCCGGATCTTACGATCAAGGATTGAAGGGCACCCTGCACCTCGGGAAGTAGACCCGAAACATACAAAAGCCCAAAAATTCCAAGGGGTATGATCCACTCAAGGATCTTTTTTTGGTTCTTGCTCAGACCCAATCTAGACCTTTACCTTTTCGTTTTTTTGCTCTTTCTCAGCATTATAACCAAAAAGAGACTTCTCCTTGATGATCTTGGCAACAATCCCCGGAACAAATTCATCCCATCCGGGCACGGCATTTTTGATCATCCTTAAAACCTCTTCTGAATTGATCGCCAGATACTTGTCGTCATTGTAGGGGAGTACCTCCACACGGTTATTGGCGATCAGGAAGTCTTTTAGCGGTCTGATATGGTCCGGTACCGGCATGTTCTCAAACCTGGTCACCTCTTCTTCCAGTATCCGGGTGGAAGGGTATAGGTACATCTTGACATTATTTCCAAAAAGCCTTCCAAACGCTTCGAGAATGCCACCGGGAAGAAATTCATAATACTTCTCATTGAAAATATTGATCATATTATGAACTCCAAGAATGATCCCGATCTTTCTTCCCTGGGTGATCTTGGTGAGAAAATGGATCAACCTGAAATACTCCGAGAAATTCGAGACCATCACGGTTTGGCCTGCCGCACAAAGAATATCCGCACGATCCATAAAGTCTTTTTCATCTATCTGAGAGCCCTTTTTTCTGAAAAGATTATTCAGGGTCAGTTCTGTCATCAGGAACATATTTTCCTTCTCGACATCTGGTTCCTTCCTGAACGCCTTGAGCCCCATTCGAAGCATATCGAGGTTTTGAGTTGTTGGGGGTCTAAAACGCCCCCTAAGTACCAGGACATTTTTTTTGTATAGAACATCTGCAGGAAGCAGGATGTCCCCCTCGGGTCCGAACATGGTTGCATGCGAGAGCCCTTTTCGAACCAGCCTCAGGCTGACAAGCCTGTTGTCGACATTCTTAAAATCCTCTCCTGAAAAGCTCAAATAGTCGATTTCTATGCGGTCCAATCTCAGGTTGTCGATCAGGGAATCGATAAA
>JANQHS010000200.1 GCA_028282565.1 Cytophagales bacterium
GAGCATACAGCGTCAGCATCATAGAGGAGATAGGCGAACGGATCGGTCGGGATATCAGCTTAGGGGCGGTTCAGACAGTTCTAAAAAGGCTTGAAGAAAAGGGGCTCTTGAAGTCTGATTTTGGAGATACCACCAAAGCCCGGGGCGGAAAGCGAAAGCGCCTTTATGAAATAACCGCAAGTGGTCAAAGACTTCTCGAGCAAACAAGAACTCAAAGAAATTCTCTTTGGGAAGCCATACCAAAGTTATCATTCAAACTATCCTAGATGGAGAAGGAAGCAAATAAACCCTCACGACTCGCCTGGGCATTCTTTCATTGGTATTGCCATCCCGAATTCCGCGAAGAAATTGAAGGCGATCTTATGGAGCGTTTTCATACACATTCTGAGAAATACGGACATGCCAAGGCGAACCGACTCTTTATTAAGGACGTCATACTGCTCTTTCGTCCGGCAATCATTGGAAATATTTATCAACTAACGCATATGGAACCCAATATCATCAGAAAGCAAAACAAAAGAATTGCCACCATAGCAGCTACTGTAAGCGCCCTGCTGCTCGTCCCTCTTGTAGCCATGAACTTCACCGACGAAGTCAATTGGAAGGTACTCGATTTTCTCGTGGCAGGCATCCTACTCGGTGGAACAGGACTGACCCTAGAATTCATCCTGAGAAAGGTAAAGACCAAAGGAATTAGAATTACACTTGTCGTTGTGCTATTCCTGGTTCTCTTCATGATCTGGGCCGAACTCGCTGTTGGGATCTTCGGGACAGTATTTGCAGGCAGCTAGCAATAGCATTTGATCTAAAGAATTCCTAGTTTTCTTCTACCGGATGCCCTGGTCCCGCCGGTTGAGACCAGGGCCAAAGAGCTGTAACATGATCTAACTGTCCATTGTATTAAATGCCAAAACTTAAATACCGTCTCTCATGAAATCATTACTTACTTTTTTGACAGCAATCCTGGTGAGCAACTTACTGAACGCCCAATGCCTGGAGGCCTACTATCCTTTTAAGGGCAATGCGGCTGATTCCAGTGGAAATGGACATGACGCGACTGTCCACGGTGCGACCATGACCACGGACCGCTTCGGCAACCCCAATTCGGCCTACGAATTTGACGGATTTGATGACTTCATCGACACAAAAACCTCCTTTGACTATCAGGACAGAACGGTTTCTGTTTGGTGCATGGTCTATGACACCGCCTCGGACCGCAAGGTACTCGACCAGGATGACATTGCCCTGAACTACGGAGCCTTTTCGGTGGTTTTTAGAGGTGGCCACCTGTATGGGAATGCAGGGGGGCATGGAGGAGTACTGTTACAAACCGCCCCAAATCTCAATCAGTGGTATCATATTGTCTTGGTTAGAAATGCCTTATCTGCCATGATCTATGTCAATGGCAATCTGGTGTACACCGGGACCCCTACGGGAAGCGGAAGTCTGACATTTCCCAATCCGGAACTGGTCATAGGGGCATGGAGAAACAGGCAAGAAAGATTTTTCAGCGGTAAAATCGATGATGTTAAGGTGTACAGCTGTGAGCTTAGTTCCTCTGCAATTGAGTCCCTCTTCACTGGCGTAGAAGAGCTTATTGACATCGATCTAAAGCTTTTTCCAAACCCCATGAAGGACTTTGTCATCATGGAGTTTAACAACGCTCAAGGCCGCACATATACACTGACTTTAGCGGACCAGTGGGGCAGACTTGTCAGGACGGTCGACAACATTAGAGGCAATCAGGTCAGGATCGACAGAAACGAGCTCGCTAATGGTATCTACTTTTTCCAGTTGCAGACTACAGATCAAACCGCCGCTACAGGAAAGATCATCATAGAATAAAGAGCACCGACCACAACCTTGCAGATCATAGATACCACCTTAACCCTCAATACCCTGTAATTGCCATAGCGGGTTGATATGTTTCATGAAGAAACCGACACTATTCACTAACTTTATATGAAAATGAGCCTGTTTGAGCAAAGCTCTTTCCATATTGATGATCATCGCGATGATGCTGCCCGGTCTGGCAAAGATTGGGATCCTGGTCGATTATAAGATCAATCAGGATTTCATTGCAGAGGTACTTTGCATCAATAAGGAAGAGCCCATGTCGACTTGCTATGGGAAATGCTACCTGGAACAGCAATTTGAGAAGACAGAGGACCAGGAGGAAAAGCAAGCGCCAAGTGATAAAAAGGAGCAACTGGAAGTGCCCTATTGTTATTCCAGAACCTCATACCATTTCTTATCCGTCAGCGACCATTATCGAGGCAAGCTAAGTTTTGATTATGTCACTGAGTTTTACAAATCCTCTTTCATGGCCGATATTTTCAGGCCGCCGAAATTCAATTTGATCTAGTGTTTTGTCAGGCTGTGCCTGACGAAGTGAGCCGCTGCCTAAGGTAGTATGGCCAGGGTGTATGCAGTATACATACCCCTAATTCCTATTTAGAAAACCTATAAAAAATCAACATGAATTTCAAAAACAACAGTTTGATCGGGCTGGTGATCGGTTCCCGGCAGATCATAAAAAATATATTTATCGCGATGATCGGCATGTCAATGCTTATCGCATGCAACAATGATGACGGTACAGATACACCGGCTCCTACACCCAAAGGAAGTCTTAGGTTGGATTTTGATGCTTTTGCGGGGTCAGATGATCTGGTAATGAATTCCAGCTATACCAACGCAAGTGGCGAGACATTTAAAGTAACCATGTTTCAATACTATGTAAGCAATATCAAGCTGATCAAAGAAGATGGAAGCGACTATGCTGTGCCGGTTGGAGCTGAAGAAGGTTATTATTTGGTAAAGGAAGATCGGACCATCACCTTGCAAGATATTCCGGCGGGAGATTATACCGCGATAGAATTTATGCTTGGAGTGGATAGTACCAGAAGCACTATGGATCCATCTGAGCGCAAGGGGGACCTGGATATCGGAGATCCGGAAACCGGTGCTGAGATGTACTGGAGCTGGAATTCGGGATATATCTTCATGAAATTCGAAGGCGTTGCCGAGGCGGTTCCTGATTCTACCGAAGGAGCCTGGGTTCAGGATAGTTTGGACCAGTGGTATTTCGACACAACCCAGTATACCTATTGGAATGATATATATAACATCCATGTAGGTGGATTTGGTGGATATGATACTCCGACTCCCAATAATACCAGGCATATTCACCTTCATATGCACGGTGGCAACACCATTCAGGTCAGAAAAAACGAAGAACCCGAAGTTCATATAGCAGTTGATGCATTAAAAGTAATGGACGGATCCGTGAATCATTCATTTGCGGAGTTCTACCAGGAACATTCTCCCTCGAGGACCGGAGACATTGCGGACAATATGCAACATATGTTTACTGTCCACCATGTTCACAACTGATTTTATCTTTCATAAAAAGTCGTCAGCAATTGCTGGCGACTTCAATTTCCGGTCAATTCCAATCCTTCTTTATGGTCTGGCAATTGTAATACTTGGGGCCTGTTCACCCGAGGAGAATGATAACCCTGAACCCGAAAAACCTTTCGTATTTGAGTTGCCCTCCCATTTTCCCGAACCGGTGTATGACTTTGAGAAAAATCCCATTAGCAAGGAAGGCTTCGAATTGGGAAAGATGTTGTTCATGGATGGAAAACTATCCAGGGATGGCAGTATATCCTGTGCGCATTGTCATATAACTTCCTCAGCATTCACACAGCACGGTCATTCCCTGGCGCATGGTATCGACAATCGGCAGACAATGAGAAATAGTCAGCCGATCCAGAACCTTGCATATCTCAACTCGTTTGGCTGGGATGGTGGCATATTTCACTTGGATCTGTTTCCCATATTTCCAATTACCAATCCTGTGGAAATGGATGAAGATGTTCCCCGGGTATTGGAGAAACTCAGAAACGACGAGAATTATCCCCGACTTTTCAAAAAGGTTTTTGGAACAGATTCAATTGAGACAGATCATTTCTTAAAAGCGTTGTCCCAATTTCAGTTGGTCTGTATCAGCTCGAATAGCAAATATGATCGCTACTTACTGGGCCAGGAATCTTTATCAGATCAGGAAATGGAGGGACTCGCCATATTTGAAGAAAAATGTTCCTCCTGCCACTCCGGAGTTCTTCAAACAGATAATTCATTTAGGAACAACGGATTGCCGATTGGAAATCCCAGGGATCTGGGTAGAAACCTGATCACCGAAAGAGATGAAGATCTGTACAAATTCCGGGTTCCATCCTTGAGAAATCTAAAATATACCTTTCCATATATGCATGATGGAAGATTTTTCAGTTTGGAATCTGTATTGGATCATTATTCGGATGGGGTCATTGACAGCCCTACGCTTGATACTCTATTGACCGGTGGACCTTCCAGGGGAATATCACTTACGGAGAGCGAAAAAAGCAAAATCATTAACTTCTTGTCCACATTGAACGATTCTACCTTTATCACCAATGAGGATATTTTTGTCTTCTAAGCTCTTGCCGGGAGAATAAATAATCTCCAATACCAGCAGCTTGGATATCACCAGATGAGGATCTCATTATTGGACCTTATCTATGCAGGGGCAGGGAAATCGATATGAGAGGGCTTGAGCCCAGTAAGGTCCCCGCTCCTTCCGACCCATGCTTAGCGAGAAGACAGCCGGTTAAAACCGCTATCCATTCAGGATGACCGCCTAAGCTGAATCCTATGGTATGTAATGCAAAAAATTCCTAGTTTTCTTCTAAATAGGTTCCTGAAACTGGAGTTTATGCCTAGCCTACAGACAGCAGGAAATAGCTGTCACAAAGAATATGAAATTCAGAACTGTCACTACCATATTTTCAAGCCTTATTCTCCTTTACTCCTGCGGTCAGCCAACCGAGTTTTTCATTGGAAAATGGCAAATTCTAAGTGTAGTTGAAGACAATAACTCCTTTGACCTGAATGAAAACTGGATGCATTTAAAAAGCAATGGAACCTTCGAGAGCTATGATGGAGACTTAAAAAAACTGGAGCATGGTCAATGGAATTACCAGGCTGAGAAAAAAACACTGCTTATTGAGGGCGAAGGAGAATCAGGAGACAGTCAATGGGATCTGTCTATTAGAAATGACACATTGATCTTCCAGTCGGTATCTGACAATCTATATCTCATCGCCAAGAAAATGAAATAGCCCGAGATAGTTAGTCCCGGGCAGCGACACAATATTATGAAACAGGATAGAAGACAATTCATATACAGATCTTTGACAGGATTGGCAGCAATCACGGTCAGCCCTCATGTAATTGGTCATAGCCTCTTTTCAAAAACCGAACCCTACTTCAGCAAGCCCTGGATAGAATTGTCCAAGGCTGCATACCTGAACAACGCTTCGCAGATCAGCAAAATGGCCGGGGGAAAACCGGTCGTAGCTGTGTTGAAAAACAACGCCTACGGATTGGGCGATGTTCAAGTCGCAAAGATCCTGGATAATTCTCCTCACATCGCAGGTATGGCTATTGTGAAAGATGATCGGGGGATCGCGATGAGAAATGAGGGGGTGTCAAAACCCATTTTGCTGATGGGGGATTTTGATAGTGAACTTGCGAATGCGCTGGTTGACAAAGAGATTACCTTAAGTGTTTTTTCCCAAGCTTCACTTCAAAAGGTGATAACTCTTGCCATGGAAACAAACAAGCAGATAGAAGTCGCTATCTATGTCGATACAGGCTTGGGAAGAATGGGCATTCCATACCAGGAGGCCACGGGCATCGCGCAAGAAATCGCAAAGAATGGCAAGCTGAGCATCACTCAGACCTTCTCCACGCTTACAACCCCAAAAGACTTTGCTGAACTGCAAATTCAGCGTTTTGAGAATATTACCAATGAATTCAAAGAAAAAGGAGTTCCAACAGGGCTAAAGCATCTGGCTCCTTCCTATTCTCTTTTGGATCTGCCGGAATCATATCAGGAAGCGGTGCGTCCCGGGATATTACTACACGGCACTTTTCCCGAAGCCAAAATGGAAGCTTCCAGTCAATTTCCCTTGGAAGTCACATATCGATTGAAAGCTCCGGTCATCCGAGTGGAGAAACTAAGGGCAGGTGATACCATCGGTTTTTCCCGATTCTACAAGATCGAGAAAGATGAATGGATCGCCACACTTCCCGTCGGATGGGCAGATGGTTACAATAGCGGAGCGGAAAATGGGGCATTTGTTTTAATCGGAGACAAGCTGCATCCCGTGGTCAATGTGAATGCAAGTCATACCAATGTTTCGCTTGGGGCAAAAACCACCGTCAAAGTAGGAGATGTTGCGACCCTGATCGGACCCGAAAAGTCAGAGATTACTCCGGAGGGTTTTGCTGAGCTCGTGGAGGGCCATAATTATCTGCAAATCAATTACAAGGAATCTATCCCCAAGAAGATCTATGAGACTTTTTAATCTCTTGCTGCTTTCTTGCTTTACGCTTCCCGTTTTTGGTCAAGGGAATTTTTTCAGCCTGGAGGACGGAGCCAGACTATTTGTGCAAGAATCAGGCAAGGGACAAACGCTAATATTCATACCGGGTTGGACAATGACCCATCGTTTCTTCGAAAAACAAAAAGACTCTTTTGAAGAAAGCTACCATGTTGTGACCTATGACCCTCGGGGACAGGGCAGGTCGGATAAGAGTGAATACAAAAACACATACAAGCATCATGCAGCCGACCTGAGAGAATTGATATTGCAAAAAGAGTTGAAAGACATTGTGCTGGTCGGCTGGTCCAGTGGCTGCCTCACCATATACGAATACCTAAAGGCTTATGGCACAGACCGCATAAATAAGCTGGTCTTTATTGATGAACCGCCTAAGTGGATAGGTGACGCAGAGAAAGAATGGGTGTATGGGAGCTTTGACGATTACCGAAGCAGCCTAAAAGAAATGATTACCGGGCCTTCAGAACCGAACGGCACTATTGATTGGATGCTCAATGACTCCATCGACAATGAGACAAGAGCATGGATGCGGGAAGAGATGCTGATGACACCCCCTCATGTTGCGTTGAGTCTGTACATAGATGGAATGGTCAGCGATTATAATGAAGAAGCAAGAAAGCTAAATGTTCCTACCTTGTTTATGGTCAGAGATTCCTGGTATGATTATGCCAAGGACTGGCTTAAAATCAATGCTCCCAAGGCACAGGTAAATGCTATTTCAAGCCATGCGATGTTTTGGGAAAGGCCTAAGGAGTTTAATGAAATGTTCCGGAGTTTTATTAATCATGAATGAGAACCCTATCATATCACAAGGGAGATACCGAAACAAACTTGTAGATGAATTGGTAGAGAACCGCAAGGTGGAGAAGAAAAGAATCGCAGCCAATAGTGGATAAACGGAATCAAAAACGGATCAAATGAAAGACAAATCGATCAGCCACCCCTTTTACCTGCAAATTCAAAGAGATATAGACCGGGTAGAAAAGAAATCGGATAAATATAGAAATGCCTTTTACACCATCAGGATTGGACTCATCATTATAGCGAGTATCATTACCATTGCTTCAGGTTGGAAACCCGATCCTGATCCCGTTTCGAGTTGGATATTCAACCTATTATTGGTACTTGGAGCTCTGACAACCGCGATCACTGCGCTTGATACCCTGTTTCAGGTTGAAACAAAAAAGAATACCTATAAACTGATGCTGGTTGAACTCCGGGAGATCAGGAGTGAAGTCGTCTTCTATCATAACAAGGAGGATGAGAAAGCACTTCAATCCAGGATTGACGAACATCTATTTCCCAAATACCAGATCATCATGGCCTATTCGAAATCACTCATCGAAAAGGAGAATGATTCAAAGGAAACCAAGCCGGGCAATGGCTAACTTCGGCATGGCCTCGTATTTTAGTCTTGTAGTTAGCCGAAATATATAAACCATGTTCTTCGAAATATTAAAATATGGCTTTTTGGTGATCTTCTTCTCGACCGCGGTGATCGGGATCGCCAGCATTCCGGATTGGATCAAGATCCCCGAATGGTATCGAAAAAGGATATTCATAGCCCTGATATTGGAAGTGATCGGAGTGATCCTGATCTATTCCAAGCAAGAATTTACATCAAGCAATGCAACAGGGGTTCCGGAAATAACATTGGCGAACAATGATTGGATCGCCTTGAATGAGAACGGCGCTGTGATCAAGCCAGAGATCATCATTGAAACAGACGACACCACCATCCTCAAACAGCTGGGAAAACAAACAGCGACCGAATTACGCGGCTTAACAGGAGAAATGGATGAAGCAGGCCTGGGGATCATGAACGGAGACGATGTACGTCTGGGCTATATTAAAGATGC
>JANQHS010000209.1 GCA_028282565.1 Cytophagales bacterium
AAAATGGTCAAGGACACCAGCATAGTTGCCCAATTCAAGGCAAAGCGAGAGGGTATAGGCGAAAAATTCTATGAGGATGAAAACGAGGAGGTCTTCTTCCTGGCCTGGACAACTACTCCATGGACACTTCCCTCGAACTGCGCTCTGGCTGTGGGAGAGAAAATCTCCTATTCGAAAGTGAAAACCTATAATCCCTATACACATCAACCCGTGTCCGTGATCCTGGCAAGTGAGCTTGTGTCGAAGTATTTTGATGAAAAGGGAGCCGAGGCCATACTGGAGGATTATGAGCCGGGGGATAAGATCATTCCTTGGATCGAGGTGCACAAATTTGAAGGCAGGGAACTTGAGGGAACCAGATATGAGCAGCTCTTACCCTATGTCACAAATGAAACCCTTGAAGAGAATGCTTTCAGAGTGATCATCGGGGACTTTGTGGCCACAGACGAAGGAACCGGAATCGTACATACAGCCTCCGTATTCGGAGCTGATGACTTTCGTGTAGCTCAGAAAAACGGTGTGCCGGCTGTTTTGGTGGAGGGAGAGGATGGCAAGCAAACACCGTTGGTAAACAAGAAAGGAAGGTTTTTACCTGAGGTAACAGATTTTGCGGGCCGCTATGTCAGAGCGGAATACGAAGATCCCGAAACACTGAAGGATCCGGATTACAAAAGCACGGATGTACTGATCTCGATCAAACTAAAAAAGGAAAACAAGGCCTTTAAGGTTGAGAAATATGAACACTCTTATCCACATTGCTGGAGGACTGACAAGCCTGTACTTTATTATCCTTTGGACTCATGGTTCATCAAAACCACGGCCCTGAAAGACCGGCTTGTAGAATTGAACAAAACCATCAACTGGAAACCCGCGTCCACCGGCGAAGGTCGTTTCGGCAACTGGTTGGAAAACCTGGTCGACTGGAATCTCTCACGATCAAGATATTGGGGAACCCCGCTCCCGGTGTGGAAAACAGAGGACGGAGAGGAATTAAAATGTATCGGTTCAGTTGACGAGCTGATCGAAGAATCAAAAAAAGCCGTCAAAGCCGGACTGATGGACAAGGCAGTTGAAGAGGACATCGACCTTCATCGCCCATATGTGGACAAGATTATCCTGGTATCAGACTCAGGAAAACCCATGTATCGCGAATCAGACCTCGTAGATGTTTGGTTTGACTCGGGGGCCATGCCCTACGCCCAATGGCATTATCCCTTTGAAAATGAAACCATCTTCAGGGCTAATTACCCTGCTGACTTTATTGCGGAAGGGGTTGATCAAACACGAGGCTGGTTTTTTACGCTTCATGCCATTGCAACATTGGTCTACGACAGCGTAGCCTTCAAAAACGTCATCGCCAACGGACTGGTCCTGGATAAGGATGGAAATAAAATGTCCAAAAGACTCGGAAACGCGGTCGACCCCTTCAAGACCATTGAGAACTACGGTGCCGATGCAACCAGATGGTATATGATCGAAAATGCCCCGCCCTGGGAGAACCTGAAATTTGATGAATCCGGCATCCAGGAAGTTCAAAGAAAGTTTTTTGGGACATTGGTCAATACCTATCAATTTTTTGCCCTCTATGCAAATATCGACGGGTTTGATTATTCAGGGGAAGATATCCCTATGGAAAAGCGCTCGGAACTTGACCGATGGCTCCTTTCCAAACTCAATAGCCTTATCAGGTCAGTCACCGCCGCATACGAAGATTATGAACCCACCAAGGCCGCAAGAGCAATCCAGGAGTTTACCATCAATGACCTGAGCAACTGGTACGTACGTCTAAGTCGGAAAAGGTTCTGGGTTGGTGAATTCACCGAAGACAAAAAAGCTGCATACCAGACCTTATACACCGCTTTGATGGAGGTCATCAAGCTCACCGCACCTGTAGCGCCGTTCTTAACGGAGCGGTTTTTCCGGGGGCTCAATGAAGTGAGCAAGAAAGAGAAAGAGAACTCCGTGCATCTTGCAGCTTTTCCCTTAGAAAGACCTGAACTCATTGATCAGGGACTGGAAAAGAAAATGGATTGGGCACAGAAGATCTCCTCTCTGGTCCATTCCATAAGAAAAAAGGAAAAGATCAAAGTCCGTCAGCCGCTTCTGAAACTTCTGGTCCCACCTTTCGATCCTGACCTCAAAAAGTACATTCAGGATATTGAGGATCTGATCAAGACCGAGGTGAATGTCAAACATATTGAGATCATGGAGGAAGGCTCAGGGATCATCTCAAAACGGGCAAAGGCCAATTTCAGATCGCTTGGCAAGACCTATGGCCCCCTGATGAAGCCGCTTTCAGCATTGATCAGTCAGTTGGATGAAAAGGCAATAGGGGAGTTTGAGAAGGCAGGCGAATTAATGGTGAACGTAGAAGGTGCCGACATTCAGCTTTCCACTGAGGATGTGATCATCGAAAACCATGATATCCCCGGCTGGTCGGTAGCAAGTGATTCCGGCATTACTGTGGCGCTGGATATTGAGATCGATGAAGATCTGAAAAAGGAGGGCCTTGCCAGGGATATAGTCAACCGTGTTCAAAACCTGAGAAAATCTTCAGGCCTTGGTGTACAGGATAAGATCATATTGTTTTGGGATGGCACGGATGAATTGCTCATGTCAACCTTTGATTCTTTCGGACCCTATATTGCCAGGGAGATCCAGGCTGTTGAGATCACCAGAGGGTCAGATGGTCAGGGAGCGGAAGAAATGGAGATCGACCATATCAAATTAAAATTGGGATTGGAGAAAGTTATAGGTTCATGAAAGGCGTAGGCAAGTATTTTATCCTGACCATTGGAGTCATCATATTGGATCAACTGGTCAAACTCATGGTCCACTACAACATGGATTTGGGATTGGCCGGCCAAATCAAGGTTTTTGGTGAGTGGTTCAAGATCCACTACACACTGAATCCCGGAATGGCTTTCGGGTTGGAGTTGGGCTCAGACAATGGCAAGCTTTTCCTGACACTATTCAGAATAGTCGCCGTATTTGCCATAGCCTATTATCTAAAATACCTGTATGACAGAAATGTACACCCTGGCCTATTGTGGAGTATGGCATTGATACTCGGAGGCGCCATCGGGAATGTCCTTGATTCTACTTTTTATGGAGTACTTCTGGAAAATGCACCTTATGGCTCTCCTTACGCCTGGTTTCATGGACAGGTGGTGGATATGTTTTATATCGACATTTGGGAAGGTGTATTGCCAAACTGGATCCCTCTGCTTGGCGGGCAGTATTATTCGTTATGGCCGATCTTCAATATTGCGGACGCCTCGATATTCTGCGGAGTCGCACTGATCCTCATTTTTCAAAAGAAGTTCTTTCCCTCAAAAGAGAAATTAGCTGCGGAAGGGGAATCCTGATTATTCCTTGACCGAATCCACATCCTTGGACCTTTCAAAGTTCAAGGCAAGTGTGAATCTCAGGGTATTGTTCAGCGGATGGTTCTGAGCACCGGTCGTAGGGATCAAATAGGCGATCTCCAGTCCAAAGACCTGATAGGCAATGCCAACACCCACAGTCAGGTACTGCCTCGCACCGTTTTCCGGGCTTTCATAATAGTAACCTCCACGAGCAAAAAACAGGTCATTATAATTATACTCCAGACCTCCCCCGATCATCAGGTCTTGAATGGTGCCTTCCGAAAAGGATTGCCCAATACCTTCAAGAACAGAAATGTCTTCGGAAGGATCGGAGAATGGCGGAACCAAAAGTTTGGAAATATCGAGGTTGATTCCAAGAGAATTATAAACATCCAGATCACTTGCGAGCGACCCTCCAATTCTTAATGTTGTCGGAATGAAGTACGATTGGTTGTTGTTAGAGTAGGAGATCTTTGGGCCTAGGTTCTGTAGTACGGCACCAAAAGCAAATCTGCTCGGCATTCCGCTGATACTATATTGGTTTTTGTAATAAAAGCCCAAATCCGCGGCTGCCGTATTTCCTGGCTTGGAGGCATTTCCATTCGTAGAATTGAAATCGCCTGTCAGATTCGAATGAATATACCTCAATCCGAGAGCCACACTGATCTTCTGGGATAACACCCTGGAATAAACTCCATTGATCGAGAATTCCCTCGGGTTGAAAAGCTGGAGATTGTTTCCCTGCTCATCGGTAAACTGAATATCCCCAAGGTCGAAATACCTTAATGAAAGTCCGACGGCGTCCTCTTCACGGATATGAGAAAACATGGACAGATATGAAAGGGACATATCATTAACAAGTTCTCTTAACCAGGGAGTATAGGAGATCGACCCGCCGAAGTCATGCTCGATAAAAGCGAGCTTTGCCGGGTTCCAATAAAGGGAAGCAGCATCAGGACTTGTAGCCGTACCTACATCCCCCATACCTGCGGATCTGGCGTCGGGAGCGATAGTCAAAAACGGGACAGCGGTAGAATATTTGATCTGATTGTTGATCTGGCTTCCACCACCTTGCGCAAAAACGTAGGAATTCACCCCTTGAAAAAGGACAAAAATCAAAGTAGAAATCCTCAAAAAACCTTTCATTTCTTCAAATAAGTTCACAAATATAAATCTTTTCCAGCGGATTACTGAATGAAAACCATCCGCTTAACATCCTTAAACTCAGTGCCATCCTCCCTCGATGTGACCTTTAGGCGGAAAAAGAATACGCCCCCGGAAACAGGTCTGTTCGCTCCCTCAGAAGGAGCCCATGTCAAGTCCGGATATGCTTCTCCTGAAACAATAGAAGGACTTTCCTGAATTGTAAGTTTTCTTTTTTGAATCAATTGACCATTTGGCCCCATGATCTCCAATTCTATGTCAAGGTCATCTCCGGCCCGGTTATGATCAAAACCAATAAAGGTCCTTTCCATGAATGGGTTGGGATAATTATACAGATAGGACAATGCGATCTTCTCATCTCCGGCCACAACAAAACTTATTGTCTCGGTCGATGAGTTGTTATGTGTATCCCAGGCCTTGAAGGATAATGTATGATTCCCTTCCCTAAATCCATAAAATGGGTAATTCACCTCGCCCCTTTTATAGGTATTGGGGTAGCCCTGATAATAATCATTCATCGGGATCTTTTCGCCCGGAAGGGCCGAGGTTTCAGAGCTCAATCCCCTGCCAATTCCGGTTCCGGTGATATTGATCCCACTTTCGTCTTCAAGAAAGGCGATCAAAAGAGGATCCTGGCTTACCATAGCACCGTCAACAAAGGTAGTATCTTCAAGGAACAGCCGGATCTTTGGTGGCTCCTCATCCAAAAC
>JANQHS010000222.1 GCA_028282565.1 Cytophagales bacterium
GAAAGTCCCATTCCCCACATAATGATCATCAGGGAAACCCCAAGGATGACCGTCGATAGATTGTCCATACTCAGTCTTTTGCATGGCTAATTTATGAAAGAGACCTGTTCTTTGAGTTTTCTGCAACAACGGCTCCATGCCTTTCCTGTTGCCAGGAGAGGACAAGGATCGTACGAAAGGACCAATTGGCTAAAAAATGGAAAAAGCGATAAGCACCAAGGCGAGCCCGGAGGGAATTCCAATTGCACTGGCGACGATCAGGTTTTTGAAGGAGGGAGCTCTTTTGTTCATAAAAACCAGCAAGGCAAGGCTTATGAGGAAGGGCGGAAGGAAGTAGATCGTTACAATGGGCATGAACCTGAGATCCATGAATTGGGTGAAAGCCTGGGTTTCATGGTCCAGATAGAACAATCCCATCACGGAAAAATAGACCAGCACAGCAAGTGAGAATATCTCCAGATAGAATGCCCAACGGATCTTTTGATTTGGCATCACCATAAAGGTCAAACGAAAAAATCTGGCTAAAATTTCCGTTCAGAATCTCAGGGCAAAATGAACACCTGTTCCGCCACCTCTGGGGATCATCGGAGAGATGGCCATGTTGTGGAAGAATTTTCCCTTATGTAATTGCGGAACGCCGATGCCTACGACTGCACCAATGAAATAGCCTGTGATCAGATCGGTTGGAAAATGCTTTCCGGCTTTCAGTCGAAAATATGCCGTCCAGATCGCTGGCACAGTAGCTATTCCATATACGATGGGCCATTTCCTTTGCAAGCCCGGGTGAAAGTCGCTCAGGACCTTGCCGATAAAAAAAGTGCTTGCGGTCACCGTGGAAACATGTCCGCTAAAAAATGAGTCCGTAGACTTCACGCCTTCCTTTCGCTCGGTTGACTCTTCAGGGTTGTAAACAAAAGGCCGGTACCTCCTGATCGGTATTGTGGCCATCAGGTATAATGTTGCCTGGATGGCATGGGTTTCCAGGTACATCAGGGTGAGATTAAGGAAACTCTTCCTCAAGGTTTTGTCTGCGGCCATGATGATCAGGGGGATCGCGGGGCCGACCCTCAATCCATAGTCCGATAGATCATGAGCCCGATCTGCAAATTCGGGATCCTGCCTGGCGGCTACACGGTCGAAGGGGATCTTCACGTCCTCAGGAGTGAGATCCTTATAGTCCTCATAGGTGAGTTTCGGAAGGTTGAAAAGGTAGTTCTGACCCCAAATATTGAATGCATGACCTGCGATGGTGACAGGTACGTCAACCCAATAGTTGAAAGCGTAGACCGAATCTTTTCGCTTGAACTGAGCCTGAGCCGAATGGTCGATCGAAAGCAAAAAACCAATCGCCGCAAGTGAGATGATAAACCTTTGTAAAATGCTCCTTTCCAAAATGGTAAATGCTAAACAGTATTCAGGTACGGACTGTTTGGGGCCCGAATTTATCGAAGTTTTTCCAAGGCTTGGGAGATCATTTCAAGGGCCCTGTTTACAGTGTCTAATTTTGTCCTGAATGCAAGAATGGCAATTCTGATCAGAAATTGCCCCTCGATCAGTGTAGAGCTGAGAAAGACGCGGCCATCCTTGTGGATCAGATCAAGCAGATCCTGATTGAATTGATTCTCATCCCCTCCGGAAGGAAAATAGAAATAGCTGACGGAAAGGTCTGGTTCGGGCCCAACCCTAAACCCCATTTCTATCAATCTTTGACGAAAATATTCGGTAAGCATGATCTTCTCTTCCAAACAGGCTTTGAAGGGTTCTATACCATGATATTGCAAGGGTAACCAGGCCCTTAATCCCCGGAAATGCTTGGTGAGCTCGGGGGAAACATCTGCGGCATTGACGACCTCATCTTCCTTCACCGCATCCTGCATGTAGTTGGCCACATAATGATGGGATTGCATAACAGCCTTTTTATCCTTCACCAGAACCACACCAATTCCATAAGGCATGAACAGGCCCTTATGCGGATCAACAACAAGAGAATCCGCCATTTCGATTCCTTTGAACATTTCCCTTTTGGAATCGATCAAAATGAAAAAGCCTCCATAAGCCGCATCGACGTGAAACCAGAGTCCATGGTTCTTACAGATCCTTCCTATGCTGTCCATGGGATCAACAGCTCCGGTATCGGTACTTCCCGCAGCGCTGATCACCATGAAAGGATGAAATCCTTCCTCAATGTCGGATCGGATCAGCTTTGCCAGGCTTTTTGGATCCATTCTGAAGCCTCCATCGAGCTTGACTTCCCTTAGTATGGCATCGGATAAGCCAATGATCCTCAAAGCCTTCTGAATACTGTGATGAGCCTGCGCGCTGAGGTAGATGACCGACTTCATGATCTTTTCACCCTTGATCTCATGTTGATCGCGGGCAGCCACCAGGGCAATGAGGTTTGCGATCGAACCTCCTGAGGTAAGATTCCCAACGGCGGATCCAGGGAAACCAAAGAGGTCCTTCAGCCAATCGATCACCGAGTCTTCCATCTGTGCAGCACCAGGCGAAGCAAAATGCATCCCCGAGAATTCGTTCGTGACATCTGCAAGGTAATCACCAAGGGCAGAGGCATAGATACCTCCACCCGGAATATAGCCTAAATGTCCCCCTGAAGCCGGATTGATGCCTTTCCTGGCGACCTCTTCTTTGTATATCCTCAAGAGTTCGTTCAGATCTTTCTTCTTACCATCAAGTCGCATAAGCTCCGGATTTGAGGGGGCTTGCGAATAGGCATTGGTATGATGAATGGCATCCAGGAATTCTGTGGCATAGGCATGAACCTGTCCAAGGGCTTCATCGCGGTCTTTTTGTGAGAATTCCAGATCCGAGGATCTTTCCTGAAGCTCTTTTATTTTTCCGAGCAGGGATTCGATGGTTGTATTCAAATCTTATTTGGGTCTTAAGGTCATCGCATAATCCAGACTGCGCTGAAAATAGAAACCACACTTTTCAAGATCCAGCTGGATCTCAAGCGGAACCCGAACATACTCCTTCATCACACTGCCATGTTGTACATCCAGTGAGGTGTTATAAGCCTCAATGAATCTTTCACGGTCGGCCTGGTTTAATCTCAGTGCCAGTGTGCCATCGGGGCCTAGATAACTGAACATATTTCCGTTCAATGAGGTATAAGGCACTTTCTTCCCCTTTCTTTGGATGTCCAGGAACTTGGCGACCAGGGCATCATATTTTTCGAGGTTCTCTGCAGGGATTTCACTCATCTAAGCTTTGTTTAATAACTCGTGAAATTTATTCATGCTTTTCCAATTTCTTGTTGTGGCCATGACATCCAGCTTATTCTCAAAGTAATTGTTGTTCATCTTTGCCCTTCCGTAGCCATTGGGTGAGAAAAAAAAGATGACGTCTTTATCAATGATGTATTCTTCCGGTTCAAATCGGACTTTCTTCAACTCTTCGATCCTTTGGTTCTCCGGGATGGAAAAAAGCAAGGTGATATAGTTCCGGTCCGGATCCTTACCATCTTGGATATGGGGGTTATTGTTGAGTATGGCCTCGATTTCCGCCGGGGTTTTTATCAGTACGGGAACATCAAAACCATATTCCTTTTTGATGGAGTCCCTGATCAGATCTTGGAGTACGGACCTATCGATGATCTCGGAGGAGAAGAACACATTTCCGCTTTGTACATAGGTTTCTACCTCATTTAGGCCCGAAGCCTCAAGGATCTTCCTGAGATCGACCATTTTGATCAGCTTTTGCCCGCTGACATTGATTCCCCTCAACAAGGCCAGGTATCTTTTCATTTTTGACCTCCTTCTTTGTTTTGAAGCTCTGTGATCATCACTTCCACAGGGCCTAAAACGACTCCTGATCCGATCTTATGCTGTTCCTTCATAGGCCGTTACTTATATTTTGAGACCATCCAAAAACTATAGGGTGTCCAGAGGCAGGCCGGTTTACCGATGAACTTCAGGCCTTCATTCACCCAACTGTTGCAGGTGAAAAATAGGCTTAGAGAGCCATTTCCAAAGTAAAAATCATCTTTATCCGTATAGCTCATTGAGGCGAAATGGATCTTTGATGATCCTCCCTCTTTCTGAAATTTTCGATTGATATATTGATTGATATATTCCAATTGGCTGTCACATAATTTGATCTCCAGCCAATAATCCTCTTGTTCCGGGAGCCGGATAACATGGACTGCCGAAGGTCCGGCAGTGAAAAGCGCAAGGAACACATTGGTGGCGGTAAGGTCTCCCCAGGTAGGGGTATTGACGTAAAAATTCTTATCGCCCCAGCCAAAAGCGATGAATCGATCCTCAGGCTCAAGGACAAGGTCTTTCCTCAGCTCGGTTGAGAGTAATTCTACCGGCAGAATAAAATCCGAATGGATCATATTGGAAGAAGCAATGTAAATACTATGCTTCTGCCGGCAATCGGAAGGTTTCGAAGAAACCGGTATAAAGGTGATCACAAGGCTGAAGAACAGGTAGGACAGGGGAAGGATTAAAAGGATGAGTATGCCCCTGATCAGGTACCTGGCGATTTTCATTCAAGCTGCTTTCTGTGAAGTATATAGTGTTCGCGGATGTAAATCCCGATGAATAAAATTAGCAACAAAAAAATGATTCCTACTTCCAGGCCGTGCTCGAATGGATGTACCCAGATCTCCTTAAACAAATTCCATCGACCCATGACCTCAATGAAATTCCAGAAGATGATTACGGTCGGAATGGCGTATCGAATGGCATAATCGAATTTTTGAATGCGTATGAGGCTGAGGAACAAATAGATCGACCAAAACAAAGATCCAAACGCGACAAAATAGGTCAGTGGATGTTTGTCACCGGCTATATCCTTATCATAAACCAATAAGAGCACTATGTAGAAGAACCAAAGTAACATGATGGTTTCAATGAAGGTCACAACAGCTACCGGCTTGCTTCCATTTGACTGAGGCTTGATATGCTTTGTGATCTCCAGAACCCTCTGGAACCAATTGAAAAACTGGCAATTGGTCTTGGTAAACAGGTACAGCAGCATCATACAAAGCAACAATCCTACGGAAGAAACCATGACCAGGTATTCGGGTTTGGTAGC
>JANQHS010000224.1 GCA_028282565.1 Cytophagales bacterium
TCCTTTTGGATCCAGTTGCTGATGTCCTGTTTGAGATCTTCCAGTCCCAGTCCTTCCTTTGCGGAGATCCCAAGCACATAATAGCCACCGATCTCCCTGGGTAGGTCCGCATTGCTTTCGTCGATCTTGTTTCCCAGGATAAAGATGTTCTGCGCACCTTCAAGCCTGTGCACTTCCTCCGCGATAAGGTCGGCTTCAAAGGACTGGGAAGCATCGAACAGGTAGAGGGCCAGGGAGGCAACCCTGATCTTTTCATGGGTTTTCTCCACGCCGATGGACTCTACATGATCATCGGTCTCCCGGATGCCGGCTGTATCGGTAAAACGGAATTTAATGCCTCCGATATGGATGGTGTCTTCGATAAAATCCCTGGTGGTGCCCGGAATATTCGAAACGATAGCCCTTTCCTCCTTGAGTAGGGAATTCAGTAGGGTCGATTTTCCCACATTGGGAGGACCGGCGATCACAATATTGATCCCGTCTTTGATCGCGTTTCCGTATTGGAAAGAGGATAGCAGCGATGAGATCTTCTGATCAATTTTTTCGGCGATCTCCCTGAGTTGGGATCTGTCGGCAAACTCCACATCCTCTTCGCTGAAGTCGAGTTCCAACTCGAGCAGCGCTGAGATCTCCAATAGCTCATCCCTTAATCCGGATATTTCTGTTCTTATGCCACCTTTTAATTGATTTATCGCAGCTGTATGGGAGGCCTCCGAATCCGAATGGATGAGGTCAGCCACACCTTCGGCCTGGCTCAGGTCAAGTTTGCCATTCAGAAAAGCTCTCTTTGTGAACTCTCCGGGCGCTGCGAAGCGGACGCCCCTTGACACAAAATGGTCGATGATCTGCCTGGCAACAAATGGCGAACCATGGCAGGAGATCTCGATGATATCTTCGCCGGTATATGAATTTGGAGATCGGAAAACGGATATCAGGACCTCATCGATGGTTTCACTTTCCGATTGCAGCTTTCCAAAATGCAGGGTATGTGAAGGGACCTCGAGCAAGTCTTTAGAAGGGAACGATTCATTGACCTTGCCGATGGCCTCCGGGCCGCTTAGTCTTAAAACAGCAATAGCACTGGTTCCCTCGGGGGTGGCCAATGCTATTATTGTTTCTTCCGGGAGCGTGTTCCCCTGATCCAATTCCTTATTTATAGGAGCTTTGGAATTCCTTCCAACTGGTGTTCTTGTAAAAATCCCCGCCGAAATAGTTCAGGATCATATCCAGGTTTTCGGCATTTTGATAACCGGGCACCGCCTGGATCAGTTTTTGATTTTCGTCGAGATAAACAGTCGTCGGATATGCGCTTACATTGTATTCTCTCGCCACCTTTCTTGGTGTGGTACTTTCCCCTTTTACTTCAATGGCCTTTTTGCTTTCGGCATTCAGTTTGACCGCGTAATAGTCGTTGTTCAGGATCTTCACGATCTTCTCATTCGAAAAGGTGGACTTGTCCATTTTTTTACACCATCCGCACCAGTCGGTGTAGACGTCAATAAATATCTTCTTGGGCTTGGTTTGTGCTTTTTTAACCGCATCC
>JANQHS010000231.1 GCA_028282565.1 Cytophagales bacterium
AAAAATCCACCCCCTGACCCAACCTCGGCAGGTTTTTTTTCGTGTTTGTTCTAAAAAAACGAACAATGAACAAAACGATCTACTCAACTCTAACTATCCTTTTCCTCTTTTTTTCCTTTTCAGCATTTAGTCAGGTTGTTCCACAGGTAGTCACTGGTACCTGTACCGATAGCGCCGGAAGTCCTATCGCCAATAATCCCGTTCATATATATTCAGATACCGATCCATTGGGGGTTTGGACCTCCACGGATGTCAATGGGGTTTTTATGGACTCACTTGGGGTGACCCAGGGTGATACGGTGACCGTGATGGCCCTGGACTGCGACAGTGTGGGCTGGTATTACAATTACCACGCTGCAACCGGAGTAATGTGGGATACCATCGTTTCCAACTTTCTGAATTGTGGCGTCACTTCGGTAATCTGTAATGGCTCTTATACCGCAAGTGTCAATGGTGCGGTTGTCACTTTTACCGCCCAAAGCAGTATTCCGGGAGCGACTTATTTATGGGATTTCGGTGACGGAAACACCGGTTCAGGAAGTACTGTTGTGCATACTTATGCTGCATCCGGGTACTATTGGGCCTGTGTCACAGGATCAAATATGAGCTGTACATTTCACTACTGCGATACCATGGTCATCAGTAATCCAAGTCCGCAGTATAGCCTTGGTGGACAGGTCAGCAAAAATGGCAACATCGATCCGGGAATACAGGGAACAGCATTTCTACTGGTGCCGGATTCTTCAGGAATGGGTCCATGGACGGCTTTGGATGCCACCAGCCTTGATTCCGGCTTCTATCTTTTTACCGGAGTGGCCCCTGGAGATTACCATGTCATAGCCCTTCTTGATCCAACCGATCCGGATTTCGGAACTTATTTCCCAACATACCATTTCAATAGCACAACATGGTCTGCATCAAACACCATTACACTGAGTGCGAATTCATACCAAAACGCTATTGATCTGCAACCAACGACCGGACCTTCCTCAGGACCTTCCAATATCGGTGGTAACGTAAAGGACGTTGGGCTTGTCGCACCGGGAACCGCAATAGAAGATGCCCAGGTACAGTTGTTTGATCAGAATGGAAATGAATTGATATTCTTTATGACCGATGCACAAGGTGCATTTGATTTCCCGGATCTTGCGTATGGCAGCTATCTACTTCGTGTGGAAATTGCGGGTGTTCCAAGTATTGCATATAGCGTCACCACCTCTGCCAGTGCAAACTCTGTAAACCTGCTCTTCAATGTTTCTGCCAATGGCGTGCTGCTCAATATGAACGATATCATCCGCCTTGATCAGGTGAAGGTTTATCCCAACCCTGTGAAAGACATCATGCAGATCGAACTGCCAGTTGATGCTAGCTCTGAAGTATCATACCAGCTTACGACATCTCATGGTCAGCTGCTTGAGCACGCTAGGATGAATGTTTCTCGATTAGGTTTGGATTTATCTGGTTATCCATCCGGTATATATTATTTGGAGGTTATGCAAAATGGTAATTCGATGACCTTTAAAATAATTAGGGAATAAACTAGAGTGTTTTCAGTAAGGGAGTCGCCACTGGCGGCTCCTTTTCTTTATTTTTCAATAATCTATGATAAGAGCGATATACCTGTTCTTAATTTTTTTGTTTTTGGGGGTCTCTGCCCAGGCTCAGGTCAATGTAGTGCTCAATGGGACGGTATTTGATACCCTGACACTTCAACCCATTGCCAACAAGTCTGTAGAGGTATTTTTGCCTTCGGACTTCTTGACAATTAACACAACTACAGATCAGAATGGTGAATTCAGTACACAACTGGATAGCATAACCCCTGGGGGAGGATTGATCGTCAACATATTTAACTGCAAGGGTAGCAAGATCACTTTTTTGGATACGGTTCCCATGCAGTCGGGCACTATCTTCGGTACTTATTTGGTCTGCGATACTGTTTTTCAATGCAATGTCAGTTTTGCTTACCAGGCTACGGGGCTCCAGGTCCAGTTTCAAAGCATTGTAAGCCCACCTAATAATCCCGGATCTTTATATGATTGGCAATTTGGGGACGGGAGTTCTTCACAGACACCGAATCCCTTGCATCAGTATGCAGCCCCCGGGGATTATTTTGTTTGCCTGTCCTATCAGGACAGTTTCGGTTGTAGCCTCACATTTTGTGATACTGTCAGTCTGCACCCGGATAGCACCGGGCTTAGGATCTCAGGAATGGCATTGCTGAACGGACAGACTCAATCCGCAATGGAGGTTCGGCTTTATCGGGAAACAGCCGGAGGTGCATTTTTGGAAGAGCAGGCAATACCGGCAAGTTCCGGTGACTACACGTTCTACGGACTGCAACCTGGGAACTACCTTGTACAAGGGTTTTTGGAAAACTCGGTCCAAAACCCGCCCACCTATTGGCAGAATGGCTTCTATTGGGATGATGGTTCCACTCTTTTTCTCACCCAAAACCAGGATCAAGTGAATATCGATCTGCTTCAGCCCGGAGGAACAGCCCCTGGCCCGGCAAGGATCATTGGGAGCGTCATGGACCAAAACAATCTTCCTCTTCCAAACGCACTGGTCGGGTTGGAAGACAGCCTTGGGGAACTGGTGGATTTTGTTGAACCCGATCAGAATGGTGCGTTTGAATTTAACTCTTTACCCTATGGTCTGTATTGGCTCGGTGTGGATTATCCCGGAATTCCCACAGTAAGAAAGGCGGTTCGTCTTAATACCTCCAAAGAAACCGATACTGCAAATTTTAAGATAGATCAGGGCTGGTTGATCTCAGCCCTTGAGGACCTTGAAATGGTCAGGGTTTATCCTAACCCCACTGTTTCGGAATTCATCATCGAAGGGTGGCGGCTGACCCCGGAAAGGGAGATGCAGCTGTACGATGCCCTCGGAAGGATTTGGGAGTTTGAAAGTGCAAGAACCCGTGATGGGACCCTGGTCCGTTTTCCAAGCCAGATCCCACCGGGTTCTTATTTCCTCTCCTTAAAGGAAAAGGATAGATCGAGGGTCTTGAAGATCCTGATCTTTGATCAGCCTTAGAAAACCGGTCGGATGACGGTAGATCAAAAACTAATCGAGGAATGCATAAAGAAAAACAGGAAAGCTCAATCAGAGCTTTATAAGAATTGCTATGGTTATGTGATTTCGATTTGCCGTAGATATTATAAGAACGAAGACGATGCAGAATCAATTTTGAATCAGGCTTTTTTGAAGGTTTTCAACAACATTAAAAAATACAAAAAGGAGACTCCTTTTAAGTCCTGGCTTAGGAAGATCACGGTGAATACCATCATCGATGAATTCAGAAAGAGCAAAATTGAGAAAAATGCAATGTCCGACCCAGCGAACCAGGAAACCGAAATGCAAGATCATTTGGTTACGCTGAATGAAGGAGATCTTAGAATGGATGCTGAAGATATTTTTCTTCTGCTCGACAGATTACCTGATGTAAGTCGCAAGGTTTTTTGTCTGTATGCAATTGATGGTTTTCCTCATAAGGAGATAGCCGAGCAATTGAATATAACCGTAGGAACATCAAAATGGCACGTAAACAATGCCAGGATCAAAATGATGCAATTGATCAAGGAAGAACGAATGGAATATACTAAAGCTGTTTAAAATGAACACAGGACAATATGATTCCATCTTAAGGGACGCTCTCGAACAACATGAGGGAAGCTATAGGGCTGGTTCCTGGGAGAGGATGGAAAAGATACTTGTGCGAAGAAGGCGAAGAAGGGGTCTTGCAATAATTCTTGCATTAGGCCTGTTGTTTGTCGGAGTTGGGAACGCAATACGCGAATCCAACAATAGTGCACTTGAATATGCCAAGAAGAAAGGAGATCCCCAGGGAACGGCATCCACAACTTCAATTCCTTCGGTGCCCATGGACCAACCTGATCCTGCTGAAAATTTCCGTGAGCCCACCCGGCAACCTGCATCATCTCCCAATGCAGCTCCGGAAGATATCGCCAATTCCAAATCACCGCTCTCTTCCGAGGGGGCAGAAGATAAGCAACCTGATATTGCGTTTGTGCCTGTGGTATTGACGGCATCCCCTGAAGTAGCAGATGCAAATGCCGAAGAGCCGATGGATGACGGCGCAATTGATGATGGTGCAATGGTCATGGAGCAATCAACCCTGCTGACCGCTCCGGATCTCTTTATTCCAATTGAGGAGATAGAGGGTTTGCCGGTTGAAGCGTTTCCAATAGACTTGGAGCATGATCCGGGCGATCAAATGGAGGTTGAGGAAGATGGATTCAAGCAAATCGGACTGAATGCATATGCAGGCATTCCGGTCTCTTCCTCTACCGGATTTGAAAGCGACCAACCAAATCTGTTTCCGTTCTATGCCGGGGCAGAAGTGGTATATCAATTCCATAGAAGATGGGAGGCAGCCATAGGACTTCAATATGAACTTCTGACCCTAAGTGCAGAAACAAGGATCGTTGATCAGAATACCTATTTGTATGGTTATTCTCGTCAATCCTATGAGCTGACACCAAGGAATGTCAGCTATCTATCCTTGCCTGTCATGGCGCATTACAAGTTATCACCCAAAGGGATGATCCTCCTTGGAGTTCAATACAGTGCCCTGATGCAGGTCTATACCCATCAGAACCTGATGAGTAGCGAGCAGGATGTAGCGGAGGTACAGAGCAATGAAAGCCTCGAGAAGGGGTACAGGACCGGATTTCATGAAGGACAATTTTCTTTGTTGACGGGTGTCGGTTTCAACCTTCAAAGCAGAATTCGACTGGACCTGCAGGCCAGGATCGGCCTCACCCCAATTCGTGAATCCGATGGTTCCGGCGATCAGGTTTATCTGCGATTGGGTCTAACCTATTACTTATGGAGAAAATGAAGAAATACAGCATTATCCTTTTGATCCTGCTGGCTTTCTTCGCATGCCAACAGCAGGAGGAACCACAGCCTCTCGACGGCCCTTCGAGCTTTGTTGTGACGGGAAGGTTTTTGGGACGGGATATCCTATTGGAGGCAGGAAAGAATGATTATTTCATGAGCACGGCCTCGAATTCCGACGCCTATATGCAGCGCTGGTTTGAGGGCAGAATGGAAAACCTGGAGTATCCAAATGATTCCATTTCCCTTACTTTCCGGTTCCGTGATCAAAATCCGGCCTCCATTCCTGAGGATCCCGTAAGTACCTTGACGCCAGGAGAGATTCTCTCCTCCACGCTTGATACCTTCGAATCCTATTCTGTGCAGTTTGCGGCTCAACCCTGGTCAATAACCGGTCCTGTGGATAGTGTGGTTTGGGATTTTGGAGATGGTAGCCGTGGCTCAGGTATCAATGTAGAGCATGAATACCCTCTTGTAGACCAGTACTATACCGTGAATGCTGAATTCCATTTTCAGGGATCTTGCGTTTCTACACAGCAATATGATATCAATCCTTCCTTGCCCGGAACTATTTCAATTGAATTGTCTCGCCTTCCCTCAGGTTTATATCAGGCTTCAGCCATAGTGGAAGGATTTACTGCGGTATCTTATCGTTGGGATTTTGAAACCGGGATCAGCGGCTCAACGGCAAATATTGCGTTTCAACCATTCAATCCGGGAGGGATGGAGAACATCTGTCTGGAAATAACCGATGCATTGCAAAGAACCTATTATACCTGTCTCAATGTTGCCTACGATTCCCTTTCAGGGTGTCTTGGAAACTTTACATATCAATCCAGCAAGAAAACAACCATTTCAAACGGCCCGCCTGATGCACGCCTTTTGGAATTTGATCTCTGGTACCAGAATAGACTTTGGAAGGGCATTGGTGGTTCAGGATCCTTGTTCATTTTAAATTCAAGGGAATTCGGGACCAATCGAGATGGATTTGTTACCTGGGAAGTTGAGATCCGGGGAAGCATGGACCTATACGATGAAGAGGGCAACCGACAAAACCTTGTTATAGATCAATCCAATATTGCGGTGGGTACCTCGTCAAAATAATTCGAACAACGCAATATTCTTTTATTCATCCTTGAGAACATCCACGGGGTTTAATCTTGCGGATTGCACTACCTTGTAACTTACTGTGAGCATGGTGAAAAGTGCTACAA
>JANQHS010000294.1 GCA_028282565.1 Cytophagales bacterium
TCCTCCCCTAGTTTATATCAATGCCTTGAAGCGCATGTTGGATCCGGAGGGTCCTGTTTCAATAGGAGCTCAGAATTGCCATTTCGAAACCAAGGGTGCTTTTACCGGTGAAGTCTCCCCAACTATGCTGAAAGAATTGGGCGTGGAATATGTGATCGCTGGTCACAGTGAAAGGAGAACAATTTTCGACGAGAATGACGAATTGGTGCGCCAAAAAGTGGACGCCATTCTTGAAAACGGTATGACTCCGATTTTTTGCTGCGGCGAACCGCTTGAGGAGCGTGATTCCGGTGAATATCTTGCTTTTGTCTCCGATCAAATCCAAAAGGGTTTAATTCATCTTTCCGATGAACAACTCAAGCAGACGCTGATCGCATACGAGCCCATCTGGGCCATAGGAACCGGTAGAACGGCAAGTCCGGAACAGGCTCAGGAAGTGCATGCTTTCATTCGGAACATGATCGCTACAGAACGGGGCGATGATGTGTCCTCAAACATCAGCATTTTGTATGGTGGTAGCTGCAATGCTGAAAATGCCTCGGAGCTGTTTTCCTGTGCTGATGTGGATGGTGGCCTGATTGGTGGCGCTTCTTTGAAGTCAAGATCATTTGTCGATATAGCCAAATCATTTTGAGATCGCTCCTGTCTATATCGGCATTGCTCCTGTTAAGCCATTTTTCCTTTGCTCAGGCGGATCTGCATTGCAGGATCATGGGCAATGTCTTTATCACCCAGGAAAAAAGTCAGGCTCAATTCTCCTTCTATGTGGAAGAATCTGAAGCATTTGCAGATCTTCTCGTTTTTTGGGAAGATAGCAGGGTTTTCGCCGACAGGCCAGGCCTTTGGCATAGGGTTGAGAGTCCGGCTCTTGCTGACTTCATACTCTTTGAAGAAAAAGAAAGAGGATATGCTCATTTCAGGTTGCATTTTACTGAACTTGAGTCCATCGCCGGCTGTCAATAATTCTTTTGGCGCTGCTTGAAATTAAACTTCGAATTCCGGATGCTCTTGTTGAGACTATCATAGCGGAATTATCAGGTCGGGATTTCGACAACTTTTGGGAAAATGGTGATGAAGTATGGGCTTATGTTGAGCAAGGCCAATTTTCCCGAGATTTCCTTGTAAACCTCCTTCAGAAACATGGACTTGCTGAGGATAGGGTCCTCAGTATCGGATCGCTGGAGGAGAAAAACTGGAATGAGATCTGGGAATCAAATTTCGATCCTGTATCTATTGGGGATAAGCTGATCATTCGTGCCTCATTTCATCAAAAGCCTGAAAATATCCCATATGACATCATCATTTCGCCAAAAATGTCCTTTGGAACCGGGCATCATGAGACCACCCACCTATGTCTTGAGGAGGTCCTAAAATGGAATTTGCAAGGAGCCGATTTTCTGGATATGGGCTGTGGTACCGGTGTGATCGGCATTCTTGCCAAAAAAATGGGGGCAAAAATGGTCCTCGGCATTGATATTGATAGAAATGCGGTAGAAAACTCCACAGAAAATACCGCTTTGAATAAAATCAATGGAATTTCGATAAGATTAGGCGACTCAAAGGCATTAAAGGCTGAAAATCAAACGTTTGATTTCACAGTTGCAAACATCACAAAGAACGCCTTGCTAGCCGATATTCCCGTATATTTGAATTATTTAAGGCAAAATGGCCTTTTGCTCATAAGCGGATTTTTGGAAAGCGATATTCCGGAAATGATTTCTTATCTCAATGATCTTGGCTTAAGCCCTGTAAATCAGAAGATAAGGAACCAATGGGCCTGCTTGTCGTTTAATAGAACCTAGGTGTTCCGGAGGTCGATCATAGCGTCACTTTTGATGGCATTTTTTGCCATTCCTGCATTTTCGCAGGGATTTGGTGATTCCTTGCAAACTGAGGAGTTGGACTATCCGGACTATGCCGATGATCTTCTGATCAAAAACGGCGCCATTGATTCCAGTGGCTTTGACCTTTCGGCTTCCTGGTTTGACCTGACAACTGATCAGCAAAAGACCGCAGAGGAAATCGTGGAAACGATGAACCGTAGAAGGATGGATGTCAAGGTTTTCCTGGCATCTTTTACCAAGGCGCTCTATTGGGTTAATAACAGCGATCATACTTCTCCGGATCGGGTTACAGAGTTTCTCGGCGCTGCCGATCAGATCGTGAAGAATTCCTCTTCCACTGCTCATGTTCTTCAATATTTCAAGACATGTACCAACCTTTTCAAGTACAATGCCTTGTACTATGGAAAGAATTCCAAGGTGTACCTTGATGAGGGAAGTATTTCCATAAGCTATGAGGAGGATATGTCTGATTATGCTCCGGATATGCTACTGGACCAATACGAGGAGGAAACTGTTGAGGAAGACACCACCTTTGAGGAGGATTACGATGATGGGGATTATTGGGGAGATGATGAAGAATATGAGACCGATGATTTCTGGGATGACTATGATGACAATGAAAACCTGGACAACTATGATGAAGAGGATGTCAATATTCTGGATTTCGGATCGGAAGATGTTGAGGCCGTTTCCTACAACGGCCCTAAAGTGATTATCGAAGGCGGAAGCTTTACCATCGAAACCCCCTATGACACTACTGTACTGGAAGGAACGGATGGAGAATTGGGGATATTTCAGAGAAGGTATTCCGGGTCAGGAGGAACGATGGACTGGGAAAAACATGGATTTGGACCTGAGGTATATGCTGAGTTGGGGTCGTATGAGTTTTCCATCACCAGGCCGGGTTTTTCTTCGGAAAACTCCAAAATTCATTTCGGAGATTTTTTTGATGAACCCATCGAAGGGGTGTTCACCTTTAAGTCGATGTCAAAGAGGAAAGGTGGAAATCGATACCCCAAATTCCATTCTTATGGCAGCAACTACAAATACAACACCATCAGAGATGAGATAGAGTTCAGAGGTGGGTTCAATCTGGTAGGTAAGACCATTCACTCCGCTGCCATGAATGGAATGGAAAGTGTGATGAGGGTGAAGTACAACAATGAGCTCATTATGAAGACTTCTGCCAAGAGATATTACTTGGAGGATTCCATTGTTCAGGCCAGGAAGACTAAGGTTACCTTCTACCTCTATGAGGATTCCCTGACTCATCCTGAAATGCTTTTGAAATACGGATTGGATGACCTGACGATCAATCTTTACTGGGAAAACGGATCAAATAAGTATTTACCGATGCTTGATTCTTACCACAGGGTCGAGATCATTGGTGACAAGCTTTGGTATACCCTCGGTGATAACCAGATCAATTTCGGCATCATGCAGGGAAGGTCTGAGGCCCCTTTGAAGATCCGATCCGATGAGAACTTTGATGAGCAAGAGTATGATAGAATGAAAAGCCTCTATGGCTTTAATCCTGTCAACATGGTCTATGACTATCATAGAAAGACAGACCAAAACAAATTTAACTATAGAGATGTGGCCTCCAGATACAAAAGGGATCCCAAGATCTTTTATGGGGCGATGAAGGGGATTGCAGGAAAGGGATACATTGATTTCGATGCTTTTACCGGGGAAATAGGTGTCAACAGGAAGACGATCCACACGATGAGGTCCAAAAGGCAAAAGGGCGATTATGACAATATGGAGATCTTCAGCGTAGTGCCAACAGGGCGGAATGCGCATATTGATCTGGATTCGGGGATCTTCTATATCAATGGGGTCCATCGAGAGATCGTCAGCAAGGGACTGGGCGTATTTTTCATGCCGGACAGCGGTTTGGTGAAACTTTACGAAAACCGGGACTTTCGATTTGACGGAAAGGTGTTCGCCGGAAACTATGAGATTGTCGGGAAAGATTTTGAGTTTAGCTACAGTAGCTTTCTGTTTGCCATCAACCATCTTGACTCGATCAACTTCACGATCTCCGATGATTCTACCGGCCAGACTTCATCTCAGCAGATCCTTGGTGGATCGATCAAGAACACTGCCGGAACACTGTACCTTAACGAAGTTGATAACAAATCCGGACTAAAAAGCCTTCCTCAGTATCCTATTCTAGATATTTCGTCTCCAACCTATGTCTATTTTGACAGTAAGAATGTTCTTGACGGAGCCTATAACAAAGAGGTGTATTTTGAGATCCCGAGCTTCCGAATCGATTCCGTAGAAAGTGATAACCCGAATGTAGTCCATCTTGATGGGGTATTTCATTCCGGTGGCATGATACCGGAAATAGAAACCCAACTGGTCGTGATGCCTGACCTTTCCCTGGGTTTTGACTATACAATTCCCGATGATGGTTTCAAAATATATGAAAGCGAATCCGCCACCATATATGAAGATATCTCACTGGATCGCGGTGGGCTTCAGGCGACAGGTTTTATGACCTTCATGGCTGCAATGGTTGAAAGCGACACATTTGTTTTCTATCAGGATTCGCTTTGGATCAATAACGGAGAGTTCGAGACGGCCCAGGGAGACTTCGATGGTGTTTCCTTCCCTCATGCAAAAACCACCAGTGCCTTTACAGCAAGTTTTCATGCTGAAGATCAGGAGCTTTTTGTGAGGACCAAGGACAATAAGGAATTGGAATTCTATGAGGGCATTGCTATGCTGGAGGGCACTGCCGTAGTCACACCAGGCGGCCTCCGGGGATATGGTATCGTTGAAACCGGGGCGACCAAGACCTTTTCGAAGAATTATCTGTTCCGCGAGACGGAATTTACGGGCCGCCATTCAAAGTTTAAGATTGAAACCGACTATAGCAGGATGCCGGGGCTCATGGCTGTCGACGTTAAGATGAATTTCGACTTTCTGATGAATGAGGTGACCGTGGAACCGGAGGTGGCTGGAAACGCAAGTATGGAGATGCCGATCATCCAAATGAAAACATCGCTCCCCAAAGGGGTTTGGGATCTGGATTATCACACCTTCACCATGACCAAACCCGATGAGATCGATATCAAGGACTCCTATTTCTATTCCACCAATCCCGAGCTTGATTCCCTTGCTTTCAGCGCGGATTCAGCGATCTATGATGTGGAGTCAGGGCAATTGCTTGCCGGTGGGGTTCCGGAGATCTATGTTGCTGATGCAAGGATCATTCCGGGCGACGGTAGTTTGGAGATCAGTGAGGATGGTATCATTGAACCCCTTGAGAATGCGGCAATCGTAATGGATTATGATTGGGATTACCATTATCTGGAAGAGGCCAGTGTAGAGATCTTCTCGGCCAAGGAATTCGATGCGGATGCGATTTACAAATATGATAATGGTTCTGGTGATACCATGGATATCATTTTTGAGGGTTTACATCAGGAACAGGTTGGCTTTAAGCTGAAAGAAATCGATACGGTCACCATGGGCTTAAGCTCCATTTATTCGGAAGATCAATTTTACATAGCTCCCAAGATCCTTTTCCAGGGGGATGTGGATGTCTATGCAAATGAAAAGTATCTGAGATTTGATGGAGAGATACGTCTTGACCTCAGGCATTCGGATGAATTCAATGATTGGCTACCGTTTGTCTATTCCGGATCGTCCGGGGCGATCACTATTGAGATCGAGGAACCCAAGGACGAGGAAGAAGAATTGTACCTGACCACGGGTATACACTATGATCCTGGTGAAGAAGAGCTTTATTACACCTTTCTGTCTGCCAAAAGATTCGATGAAGACGATGATGTTTTCAAATCGGTGGGGTTGTTGGGAATACAACCTGAAAGGAGCCGGTTTATCATGGGTGACAGAAAAAAGATCGAAGAGGGGACCATAGAAGGCAATTTGTTCACCTATAACGACTCCTCTTCCAATATTTCTTTTGAAGGGGAATTCACTTTTGCCGGGGTAGATGATTATTTATCCATGCAGTCCTATGGTCTTGGAAGAGCCAATATAGACAGCGCAAATTATACCTTCCAGACGATGACAATTCTGGATATGCCAATCCCGAATTCAGCGACCAATGAAATGGGCAGGGACCTTTCGGAATCGATAGAGTATGTAGGTTACGTTATCGAGGCTCAGGGAGATAAGGGTGTTCAGTATAATCGCATCGCTCAATTCATGGGTGAACAGGGCGCCGAGAATTTTGAGGAAGCGCAATACCTTGAATATCTGCCCTTGTACATGGCCAGCCCAAAATTGTCTAAGGCAATATTGTTTGCAGATCTCAAGCTTGCCTGGCACAAGGATGAAAGCGCGTTCTATAACTACGACACCATAGGCCTGGCCTCAGTGATGAAAAATGATATTAATTCGAGGGTCAACACCTATTTGGAGATCCGGAAAGGCTATAATGGCTCGACCACAAACTTTTATGTAGAGGTATCCGAGGACAGCTGGTATTTCTTCTCATATGCCGACGGTATTATGAGAACCTTTTCCTCCAATTATGTTTATAACGATATTATTACCGGCAAGCAGACAGATGGGCAGGTCAAGGAAGGTGATGTTGAACTGGCTCTGGCTTCGCAATACGAGGTGCTGGAATATATCACCCACTTCAATAACACCTATCTGAACAACCCGATCACAGAGGATGATCTTGACCTAAAGGTCAAGCAGCCGGAACTCGAGTCAGGCATAATGGCGGAAGAAAAGCGCAGCAAGTCTGATGATGAGTACGGAGATGATTATTATGATGACGATTGGGGTGGTGATGACGAATGGGACGACGGAGGAGACGGTTGGGGTGCTGACGAGGAAGATGATGGCTGGGGTGCCGATGAAAATGAAGACTCGGATGATGACGGTGGTGCAGCGATCATCGGTGGAGCAGCAGGAGCTGCCGGCGCTGCAGGAGCGGCCAGCCAAAGTGGAGCCCAATCCGGCCAGGGAGATACGCAACCAGAAGTTCAGCAGGAGGATGATGGCTGGGGCGCCGATGATGAAGACGACTGGGGTGCTGATGAGGAAGATGATGGCTGGGGCACCGATGATGGAGGATATGAAGATGACTATTATGGTGCTCCACCACCTAAAAAGGAAAAGAAGAAGAAGGAAAAAAAGGAAAAGGCACCAAAAGAGAAAAAAGAGAAGCAATCCAAAAAAGCCATATACTATGATGTTGAGGAAGAGGAAGATGATTGGGGAGCTGACGATTGGGGTGAAGAAGATGAAGACCAGCCGGTGATTATTAACAACAACGCCCAGGAAGAGGAAGATGATGACGGTTTCTGGGATGATGGAGAGGAAGATGATACTCCTGTGATCATTTCTAATCAGAAAGAGGAGGCAAAGGAAGAGGATGAGATAGAAGATCCCTTCAGTTTTGAAGATGAAGAGGAGGAAGAGAAACCCGTTATTATCACCAAACCAAAGGAAGAAGAAAAAGTTGAGGATGAAGTAGAAGATCCGTTTAGCTATGACGAGGATGAACAGGAAAAGCCTGTCATCATCACCAAGCCCAAGGAAGAGGAATCAGAGGAGAGCAAGCCGATCATCGTTGAAGATGATGAAGAGGATGATTGGGGAGATGATTGGTCTGATGATGAAGAGGACGAGGCTCCTGTTATTATTTCAAAACCGAAAGAAGAGCCTGAGCCAGAACCAGAGAAGAAGAAATCTCTTTATGAGGATGTTCAGAGTGAATTAGAAGAGGAAGAAAATACCAAAGAGGATGCTGTTGATGAAGATCAGCCGGAATTCTTTGATAGTGGCGAAGATGAGAAAGAGTCGAAACCAATCATAGTTGATGATGAAGCCGAAGACGAATGGGGTGGTGATGACTGGGGTGAGGAAGATGAAGGTGAAAAGCCGGTGATCATTTCAAAGCCGAAACAGGAAGAGAAGAAAGCGGAGCCCGCGGAAGTACCCAAGGAGGAGCCCATAGACAATGATGAGGTAGTTGAGAAAGATGAATTCTTTGAGGAGAAGAAGGAAAAAGAAGAGAAAAAGAAACCGATCATAGTAGAAGATGAAGCCGAGGATGAATGGGGTGGTGACGACTGGGGCGAAGAAGATATAGAGAAGCCGGTGATCATTTCCAAACCAAAGGAGGAGGAGAAGGAAGAGAAGAAGCCCATAATTGTCGAGGATGAAGAGGATGACTGGGGAGATGATTGGGGAGACGAAGGATCGGGTTATGAGGAAGAAAAGAAGAAAGTGAAGAAGGAGGAAGAGAAAGCGGATAGCAAGGAAGAGGCCGGTAAAGAGGAGGATTCTAAGAAGGACAAAAAGGAAGACTCTAAGAAGGACAAGAAAGCCAAAGACAAAAAACCGGTACCGCCTGTCGAGGAGGAAGATGACGAATGGGAAGACGATGATGACGATGGTTTTGAGCCCTGAATCGTCAAAAGGCTAAATTTCTTAGTTTTGCACCCCAGGAAACCCGAATAGTTGGAGACTCTTGCTTTCATAATCCTAGGTTGCCTTTTGGCATACCTTTTCGGATCCATCCCGAGTGCGGTATGGGTAGGACAAGCATTTTTTGGTATTGATATACGTGATTATGGCTCCGGAAATGCCGGTGCGACCAATACTTTCAGGGTATTAGGCAAAAAATGGGGCGTGCTGGTGATGCTTATGGATTTGGTCAAAGGCTACACCGCTGCCACACTTCCCTGGATCATGGTTTCGATGAATGTGATCCCTTATGACGATGTCATACTGTATCAGTTGTTGTGTGGTATGTTTTCAGTTGTCGGTCACGTCTTTCCCGTATTCTCACAGTTTCGAGGAGGTAAAGGAATAGCCACTCTTTTTGGAATGGTACTGGCCATCCATCCAATAGTAGCCTTGCTCTGTTTGTTGATCTTTCTTGTTGTGCTTTTGACTTCGAGATTCGTATCCCTCGGCTCAATGATCGGCACTCTTTGCTTTCCGATACTGCTTCTTCTTCCAAGGTTCAATCCCGAAGAACCTGCACTGATCGTTTTTGGTTTCCTTATGTTCGGGGTGGTGATCTTCACCCATCAAAAGAATATTAGAAGACTGCTAAAAGGACAGGAAAGCAAGGCGAATATTCGCATTCGTCGAAGAAATCCTTAATCCTCATCACCTTTGAGCAATCCTGATGGACCTTAAAGTAAGCATGAAAAAGGATTGGTATTATGCTCTGCTAATTCTATGCCTGGGCTTCGAGATCGCTTATTTCGGAAACGCCGTCATCCACAATGATCTTAACTGGTGGGCATCAGACGCGCCTACATATCTGGAGCAGGCAGAATATATGATGGAGGGCCGGCTTGGAGAATTTTACGAGATCAACAAGTTCGCAATGGACCATTCTACTTTTCCCGTTGGTCCGTATTTGTACCCTCTGGGATATCCGGTTTCAATGATCCCTGCATTGAAAACATGGGGGCATCGCTTCGACATGCTGAAGTGGTATAACCTGTCATTCTTTTTTGGGTTCGTTGTCTTTCTTGTTTTATGGATGAAGGAGCGATTTCCAAATTGGAGAATTACTGCCCTTTTGGTGTCTGCGGCCCTTTGCTCTCACTTTTTTTACCTGATGTTCTTCGACCATCTTCTGTCCGATCTGTGTTTTCTGTTCGTTGCTTTTC
>JANQHS010000307.1 GCA_028282565.1 Cytophagales bacterium
TCCAAATTCCAGATGAAAAAGGCTGAAATAGGCCGAACAAGAATTGACACTCAGTGGTTATCTTGAAAAGAAATTTCCAACAATGGCAAGACCAACGCCCAAACTCATCGACTCGATCAGAAACGCGGCAAGAAAACTTGAAAAAAGTCCGGACTACCAATGGGGCCACATGGGATCATGCAATTGCGGTTTTTTAGCCCAGGAGCTAACCAGGCTTGATAAAGCTGAAATACATCGCAGGGCCTTGCTGGGGTCAGGTGACTGGACAGAGCAGCTAAACGATTATTGTCCGGGTTCCGGCATTCCAATGGACGATCTGATCAATGATCTGGTCGATGCGGGCCTTATGCTTGAGGACCTTCAAAACCTAGAGCAACTCCGTGATCCGGGCGTTTTGAACCATTTGCCTTCGGGTAGGAAGTACTTAAAACATAACCAGAAAAATGATGTTGTTGAGTATATGAACACCTGGGCGATGCTTCTTGAAGAGCAACTGCTAGACAAAGTCGATCTCCCGGAATTCGGCATTCACCACCCTTCAACTGAAAAACAGATATCTTGAAAGCAGTACAATTCAGTCTTATCCATGGCCTTGTTCTGGCCGTTTTCGGAGTTTGGGGCTATGTAGCCTCTGATAATCCCTCAATGACGGCACTGATCCCTACCATCTTAGGAGCATTCATCCTTTCGACCAATTATGGAATGCGCCTTGGAAAGAGAGGGTTTAAAATTGCGGCCCTGGTTTTGACCGGCATCATATTGCTTGGATTGCTGAAGCCCTTGGGCGGGGTTTTGGGAAGACAGGATATCATGGGTATTTTCCGGGTTTCCTCCATGATCATAGTCTCGATCATTGCATTTTTCTTGCTGATCAAAGACCTGTTCGGCGACCGGAATTCTTCAGCCGATACCGGCTAACCTTTCTCCCAAGGTCGAAGGAAAAATGATCTCTTTAGTTCACCACAGGCTCAGAGGGATATGAGATCTGAGGGCCCGAACCCATACCCGATGAGCATCCCGGAGCACCTGTCGTCTTCACCAGATAGCCCGTTGCAGGAACAGTGCATGATGGATTTGGATAATCAGGGTTACCGTTTTTCCAATAGTACTTCTGAGATGTATAATTACCCACAAACCGTACATCATACTGCCCGGCCACGCAAGCATCAAGAAAATTGTTGCCAACAGGTTCAGATGGACCGCCAAAATCTCCCCAGTCTCTACCCACATCGACCAGTATTCCACTTACATAGTTTTGAAAATCATTGCACCTCACATCTGATCCCGAACCATCCAGTTTCATCCCAATCTTTACCCCCACCAAATTATTGTTCCTTAAATGATCAAGATTTGTTCCATTATTCACAACAATGCCCCGTGCATTGGAACCTCCTCCACCTCCTCCATCAATATCGTTATATGAGATCGATCCACCGGTGCCATTCGAATGCCTTATCCCAAAAAAATTGAAACTCGTTGTCGACATAATGTCAATCGTGTTTTCACTGATCTGATCATCTTGACCATAATCAGACCAGATCCCATGACCATCATAATTGGAAATATTGATCGTATTCGAGGTGATGATCGATGAAGGGTTATAGCCTCCAGTTCGTTCAGCCTTCACTGCCATGCTTAAATCAACAAATTGATTGTTGTATACCGTAATCTCTCCTCCAAGGTTTAAAATCCCTGTTTCTACCTTGTCGCCACTAAAATAGTTCGCGGCGATCTGAGCGTTTTGATGTCGTAGGGAAATAATAAAATTTGATTTTTGTATTCCAAATCTAGATGTCAAATCATTCGAACTAAAGGTGCTCAGAACAATATAGGAGCCTGAAGCTTGGGGAATATAACCCAGTTCGATATCCAAAAGGTTATTTTCAAAGTCAGTGTCCATTACCCTGACTATCCCTCCCCTCAAACTACTTCCAAATGTCTTAATTGCCTTTTTCGCATTCGAAATTTTGCTCCCATTACCTGTAAAAATCGATCCCTGAGAACTGACCGTTTGGCCCGCTGAATTGTTACCCCGAACTTCAATCCCATCCCAATAGCCGCAGTCCAGGTAGCTCGTCAGAACCGAATTGTTATCAACGATCAGCTTGCCTCCTGCCTCAATCCTAATTCCAGAATAAAAACCCGTTGCATCAGAATTGGCGAATTTCAAAGTTGTATTATCAAGAGTCAGGGTAGCTCCGTTTTTAACGATAAGGCGCTTGAAAAAACCATAGGTCTTACCCGTCCATGTCTCATTGGTACTGATCTCATGATCCTCCTCAAAAGTATAGGCACAGGGTATATTAGTCCTCTCTGAACAGGTCATCGATTGGGTACGGTCAACATAAAGAGGTCCACCCGACTGTGGTGTAGGATAAACATCGCGATAAATCAAATTATCAGAATTAAACTCAATTACGCCATTGGTGCCAGAACTATTTACAAAGGTTACATCATAGATATGAACACAATCCTCAATTTTTATTGATGAACCAGGGTTTATTTCATACGTTGAGAATTGCCGTGCATGGAAAGGGACATCTGAAACACTATTAAAATTTAAATCAAATTGCGATAAACCGGCCAGAGCAGTTTGAATTTCTTGCGCAGAGGGGTAGGTAAATAAATCCTTATCTGGTTTTATGGCAGTCTTAAAAGTATAATTTTTGGGAAACACCAATTCATGATTAATATCTATGGTAACGTGTGATGGGTTATAAAAAACCTTCTCGGACGAATTAATTTCAGAAATATCAAATTCACTATTTACATAATATTTGTGCGATATTCCGTGGCCAGTAGTGGCTGTCCATCTCCTACAATCCATCCATCTTCCAGAGTAAAATACAAGAGTATTAGGAACAAAAGAGATATAAGAAGTTGGAACCTCACCTTGGTCAGATGGGAAGTAATTTGAGTTTATACCTGTAGCATCAAAATCAACATTATCACAACCACCTGAATTATACCCATACTGAAAGTAATCCTGGCTCGGAACCTTGTTATAACATAATCCATTATGAATACAGACCCCTGCTCCATCCTCCCAACAGTATAAGTTTATGTAAGGATGATTTTGGGTTGGGTCATAGTTGGAATACCATGCAGTATTTCCATCATCCAACAGCAGTACATCCTCAAAAGGGCTATTCCGATCTTCGATCAATTCCAGTATAGAAATACTCAAATCAATGTCATAGATTTCCTTTATTGAACCAGTTTGAAAATTGCTGTTTACCCACGGATATTCATTATTTTCAAATGTATGGTCTACAACAAAGCTAACCTCATCAATAACTGGAGAATTTATAGAACTTCCACAGTGAATTTTATGGTATGCTTTAAAGCGCTATGTGGGAAATAGACCCTATTTGAACTAGTTCTAGGTTGATCTCCATGAAACAAACTTGACACAAGGCTAGTACCACTCAGCCCAGATTGAGCTGGATCCCAATTTACCTTAAAGGAAGAAGTTTCAAAATGATCAGAGCCAACCAATTTTCCATTGCTATTCATTTCTTCAAGAAGTTGCTTCCTAAATCTTAAAAGATCTAATTCCCCAAGATTTGAATTAGGAAAATATCCCAAGTAATCGAAAACATCTTCGTAATAATCTCCATTCAGCGTATTTGGTTCCGGGACCAAAAAAACCCTATCCAGAGTATTTTGCTGGAGTGGCCAATTTCCTGTTGGCAGCTCAGGGAAAAAAGGGAATCCTACACATTCTATTTCATAAGACAGAATTAGATCATTTCCATTGCTTGCCCATTCTCCAATTCGTAGACCCGATCCATTGGCCAAATCATAAATCTTATCTGCCCATTTTAGGTGCTTTTCTGCGACATACCATTCATATTCTCCTTCATAATCAATAATTGCAGGTTCTTCCTCGATTGCCTTTTTCTGAGCGTATGAACAAAAAGACAGAGCGCAGAGATAAGCAAGAATTAGAATTATCCTTTTCACTTTACAATCACTTTTTTCGTAACACTTCTTTGTCCTGTTAACTTAAGGAAATAGAGGCCTGGTGACTCAAGCGAAATGTCAAATTCCATTGAAGTACCCATTGCCGTTTTTTGATAAAGAACAACTCTTCCATTAATGTCCAATATCTGTACATGCTGGAATTGATCACTTAATCCCTCAATTTCAAAAATTCCATCAGACGGGTTTGGGCTGACAATTAAGGAACTTGTATTACCTTCTTCAGCAATTCCAGACGGCAAATTTCCATTAAACTGCAGAATGCTGGTTTTATCCTTTTCGCCTACAAAATGAAATAAACCGGCAATATAGAGTTCTCCCTGAAATATCTCAATTGATAAAATCTGGCCTGGATCTGGCAATGTATCTCCCAAGGCATTAAAGGACAAAAAGGGGTCAGCGTATACAATCGATTTTCCGTTCGGTGAAATTGTAAAAAGAAAGTCATTGTTTAGTGCATAATCATTTGTGATACTACCAGTATGAGGCGTGTACTGCGGTATATCTCCATTGATATCAAGAATTTCAGATCCAGAAATCAAAAATGAATCATAAGAAATAAGGTTTTTTGGAGAGAATTGGTGCCGAATACTGTCAAAGGAGCCAGAATTATACTTTGAAATACCCGGTGTAGATTGACCAATTAAAGAGTAGCATGCTCCAGAAACAATAATATTTCCTAAATAACTTTCTATATCTAACACAACACAATTGTTGTTTTCACTTAGGGGTGTATGTTTCTTATAGGTACTTCCGTCCCAGTACAGAAGCCCATCAACACTGGTGTTTCCAAAGCCATCAATTACTCCTCCAATAAACAAGTCATCGTTAATTACTTTCAAAGCTCTGATTGGCGTAACTTCTGGAAAAATTGTGCTTATTGAAACGGAATCAGACAAAGGCTCCCAAGAAACCCCATCCCACTTTGAAATAAACCTATCTTGAACGGGACCTATTGAACCTGTATTACCAGCAAGAATCAATTCTCCTTTATAAACCGTTAGATGATTCGCTACGCCTTGAATTGGCACTGCATGCCATTCAGTACCATCCCACTTTGCAAAATTCTTCATTGCTTTGCCCCCTACGGAATCAAATTCTCCTACAATGTATAATTCTCCCTGAAATACCTCCATATCCCAAATCGCACCTCTTTGTGCAACCGGTTCGGTGCTGGAGAATACACCACCACCAACTGGAATCCATTGTCCAAATAAGCTGAAATAAGCAAAAGAAAAAATAACCACAAGTTGAATCTTCTTCATCACTTAAAGAATAGAATGAATAAAATTGAATTCTATGACTCTAACGCTTGGAGTAACCATACCTTTACCTAAAAATACTATCTATCCACTTAAACTGCCCAGGAGCAACGGCAAGCATATATTCTCCTGAATACTTTCCTTGTGGATTTCCCTCAGAATCCTCTGATCTATTTTGACCGATGGAATGCGAAGAAAAAAAAACAACTATAAGGATGCATTTGAATTTTGTCATTTGGTTAATACAAATTTAGTCGTAACTATTTGGTCATGAGCTTTGCATTCTATAAGGTAAAGTCCAGGGGTTAGAAAATCCAAGTCCAAACTAAATATTTCATTTGTCGCAATAGTATAATTAACCAACTGACCATTCGAATTTCGTATTCTCACCTCTTTTGATTGATTATTCCAGTAACTAGGGAAAATTATATTAATTTCTGATTTAGAAGGGTTGGGAAAAATCGAAAGGCCATTATTTTCATTGGACTTCCATAAATCCAATATGCCATTCGGGAAGTCATCACCTCTTTTGGCGATGCCAGAAATATCCTTACCATCAATCTTTGTGAAACTTCCTCCAATAAATAAGCTATCATTAAAGAATTCCATACAATAAATGGCTCCTGGGCTATCAACAGGCTCTCCAAAAGTCTGATAATTATATAGAGAATCAATAACTACAACTTGTCTTTCTAAGGCTGAAAAAAATATGTTCTCCCTAACCTTTCCTTCTTTAAAATGGACACTTCCATAGGGTAAGGGATTGTAGATAGAGCCATCAAATTGATAACCCCCATTCAATAGTAGATCCTGAAACGGATTGTCCGAAGAAAAGCCAAGAAAAAACGGGGGGGGGATTGGTGTAATCCAATTCTGACCGTCAAACCGAATATATCCTTTTTGTGGAATAGAATTTACACTGTTAAAATTACCGGTGAGTATCAACTCTTCTCCGTAGTGACCTATGTCATTAACAGAGGCATAAAATGTTGAGTTGTTTGGAAACGAATCATACCCAGAGCTATCCCAGTAAATAATATTATAGAATGGACCAATATCGTTTAGCCTAAAAGAATACCCGCCAATAATAAGTTTGTTTCTAAAGGTGTCAATATCCAAAGGGCCTTGATTTGGAAAAAAGGGAACGATCCTATTTGAATCAAGTACATCCCAACTTTGTCCATCCCAAGTAGTCACATAGTGATCAACAATAGATCCCAAATTTCCTGTTGGACCCAAAATATGAAGCTTGTTATCAAAAGCCTTAAGCTTAATTGGATTACCTGTTATCGGAACGCTTTCCCATTTATTTCCATCCCATTTTGCAAGACCGTTTGATGCTTGGCCCCCTGCCAAATTAAATCTTCCAACCGCATATAGTTCATCCTGAAATACTTCTAAATCCAATATCTCAGTGATTTGGCCAGGAAGAGTGGATTGAAGTCCATCTCCAACTGGTAACCATTGGGAGAACGAAAATGACTGAAACATCATGGAAAGGAGAAAAAAAAGCGGTTTTCTTATCATGTTTAGAAGTGTTAAAGAATACCTCCACAAATAGTATCTTGGCTTAAGGTCATCCTTTGGTGGAAGTTCGACCCAAAACAAATTTACGGATAAACCCGATCTCTCCTCAGATAATTCCAAAAACTGGTAGGGTGAAAGTCGCATTCCATGAACTTATAAGCCGTGTTAATAACAATCAAGGCCTTCTGATCGGGATCAATTTTTTTCTTGGTTTATATCTTAGGAATTAGCCGTTCAATTCCGGAGCATAGCGCGAAATAAAAACGCTATGGGAAATAGTTTAAGGAAAAATGCAGATGGTGGCGGAGGTATCTACGGACTCGGCTTTCTCGGTGCTTTGATCTATTTTATCAGTACGGCAAACGGATTCTGGATGGGTGTACTCGGGATTTTGAAATCCATAGTCTGGCCGGCCTTCCTGGTTTATGAAGCCTTCAAAGCGCTTGGAGCCTAAGCAGCAATATCCGGAAGTCATACAATGGCTTTTGGATGGAGACATTTCGATCCGCTATCAGGTATACAAGGACCTACTCGATGAGGATCGCAAGAACCTGCAACTTCAAATCTCTGAGCAAGGTTGGAGTCCCGCGTTTATCAAGCCAAGAAAATCGGATGGACATTGGGGTCATAGTTTCTACCAGCCAAAATGGATCTCAACCCACTATACCCTTCTTGACCTTCGCAACCTTTGGGTCCGACCGGACCACCCGATGATGAGGGAATCCGTCAATGTCATTGTCAAGAAGAACATTGGCTGGGACGGTGGCGTGAACCCCAACAGATCCAACCTTGCCAGTGATGTTTGCGTGAACGGAATGTTCCTGAACTATGCCTGCTATTTCGGTGTCGAAGAAAAGAGAATTGAATCCGTCATCGATTTTATTCTGGGGCAGATCATGGAAGACGGAGGCTTCAATTGTATGTCCAATCGATCCGGGGCCATCCACAGTTCCTTGCATTCAACCGTATCTACTCTTGAGGGCTTTTTTGAATATCTCAGGAACGGTTATACGTATAGAAAAACGGAAGTTCAGAAGGCAATTGCTTCGGGAAATGAATTCATCCTGATGCACAGGCTTTTCAGGTCCGATCATACAGGTGAGGTCATCAACCCGGCATTTCTCAAATTCCCGTATCCCGGCCGGTGGAAATACGATGTACTCAGGGCAATGGACTATTTTCAATTTTCCCAAACGCCATGGGATCAAAGAATGCAGGAAGCGTTGGATTGGATCGATCAAAAAAGAAATAAAAACGGAACCTGGAACCTCAGTGCCAAGTATGCAGGCCAGGTTCATGTGGAAATGGAAAAGGCCGGAAAGCCGAGTCGATGGAACACATTAAGGGCTCTGCGGGTTAAGAAAAGATACCTGTAAATTCGCGAAAAAAGATCTATGAAAATCGCAGTCACCAGTGCAAGCGGTCAATTGGGCTCACACATTATCGAGCAACTCAAAAATGACATCGGCGCTGAAAATGTATTGGGCCTTGCCAGAACTCCCGAAAAAGCATCAGGTCTTGGTGTGGAGATCCGCAAAGGAGATTATACCCAAGCCGAGGATTTTGTTTCCGGCCTGGAAGGAATGGACGCTGTCATCATTTTATCCGGGAATGATGAACCTTCGAAAAGAATTGGGCAACATCGAAACATCATCGAAGGGGCAAAAAAGAACGGACTGCGAAAGATCGTATATACCAGTATAACAGGAGCAGAGGAAGGCAATGCCTTTAGTCCGATCGTTTCAAGCAATCGGCAATCCGAGGAGGATGTCAAAAATTCGGGTATGGACTGGGTTATTGGCAGAAACGGGATCTACATCGAACCTGACCTTGAGTATGTCGACAATTATATCAAGGAAGGCGGGATCAGGAATTCAGCGGCTGACGGCCTTTGCGCATACACCAGCAGATCAGAGCTTGCAGTTGCCTATTCCAAGATGGCCCAAGGCGAAGAGCATCATGGACAAAGCTATAATCTTGTGGGTGAGCCGATCACACAAAAGCAGTTGGCCGATCTGATCAACGAGGTTTACGGAACCTCATTGGAATATCTGCCCATGTCCGTCGAGGAGTATCTGGAAGAAAGAAAACAGGCCCTTGGAAATTTCCTCGGAACTGTCATCGGAGGAATATATTCGGGAATCAGGGATGGGTATTTCAATCCGCCGAGTGATTTTGAAAAGGCCACCGGAAGGACTCACGTGCCAGCCCGAGAATTGATCCACAAATACAAACAAAGCATAGAATGATGGAAACGATCCCTAACAAAACCTTTCCGGAGCCTGGAATGGAAATGACAACCATATTGGTGGTTTCCGACATGGAAGCCTCAAAAAAGTTTTATCTGGATGTGCTTGGAGCCGAATTGTTCAGGGAATATGGCGGCACTTCGCTTGTATTGAAATTTCTCGGTCAATGGATCCTGATCGTCACCGGAGGTGAACCCACAGCGGATAAACCGGATGTTTCATTTACCGCCCCCGGGAAAGCAGACAAAGTATCTCATTCCTTCACGATCAGGGTAGAGGATTGTCAGAGATCTTATGATGCTCTAAAGGCGAAAGGTGCTGAATTTTTAACTCCACCCTATGATTGGGGGCCGGAGATCAGGTGCTTTTTCAAGGACCCGGATGGTCATTTGTTTGAGATCAGTCAGCTGGTTTAGGCTCTGAACCCATATGACGTTCTCCCCAGATCCGCATATTGTTGATGATGGGGAAAAGACTCTTACCCATTTCGGTGATTGAGTATTCAACCCTTGGCGGGATCTCAGGATAAATTTTGCGGCTTAGTATCCCGTCCCTTTCAAGTTCCCTGAGTTGTTTGCTGAGCATCTGCTTGCTGATCCCTTCGATCTCGCGCTGAAGTATTCCAAATCGGTTTCCGCCTTTTGCGATCAGATAGATAATGATGGGCTTCCACTTTCCACCAATGATAGACATACAATAAGTCACCGGACAATTATCTGGCTTTTTTGACATTTTTTCAATCATAACTTATTGATTTACAACTATGGTATGATTTACAATACTATATAATTTATATATTACTATTTGTATTTTTCATACTTTAATTGGGTAATTTGTAAAAAAGCTATGAAAGCCATTGTAAGAGAAGGAAGAGGAAAGGATCTCAGCAACATGAAAGTGAGAGAGCTTCCAGAGCCCAAGCCGCAAAAAGGACAGGTCATCGTGAAAATGGCCGCTGCCCGAATAAATCCCGCAGACCTCAGCCTGATGAAGGGCATGCCAGGATTAAAATTCACGAGCCCCCAGATCGGAGGAATAGACGGGGCCGGGACGATCCTGGAATCAGGTGATGGCACTTCTCCCTGGAAAGCGGGAGACAAGGTTTTTGTTTATCGCAAATTCAGTGATATCGGAACATGGGCCGAAAAGATCTCAATTCCTTCCGATTGGATAGCAAAGATCCCGGAGAGCATGGAGCTGAGATCCGCGGGCTCGATCTCACTCAACCTGACAACAGCATACGATTGCCTTCAGGAATTGCAACCCGAGACCGGGGAAAAGATCCTGATACACGGTGCCGGTGGAGGAGTAGGATTTATGGCAATTCTCCTCTCCAAAGCCATGGGCCTAAGAATATTCGCAAACTGTAGCTCAAGGGATTTCGAGAAATTGAAACAGGCCGGGATTTCAAACCTTATAGACTATAAAAGAGAGAACTTTGAGGACGTCCTCAGGGAGGAGAAGATGGATTACATTCTTGATGTGATCGGAGGAGACACACTGATCAGATCAATTCGAATGAAACCAAAAGTCGTGGTCTCAACAGCATATTCCGAAGTAAACAAACTGCACAAAGCAGGTATTGAGTTCCCAGCTATCCTGAAATGGATCATGAAATTGGTGATGAGCAAATATCCCAAAACCGCAAGAGAGCATTCTGTCGAACTGATTGGCCAGATTACCGGACCAAATGGAAAGCTAACCAACCAGGCTTCAGCACTCATAAGTCCATTTGCTTCCTTGGTCAAAACAGGCATACTTCTCAGTATTGAACAGATCGAGAAAGAAGGATTCCCTGCAAAAAGTCTGGGAAATGTCATCAGCTTCTGATTTCTAACCGGCTGCAGCAGCTACCTTGGGAAGCTGATGAAATTGAAGACTGTCCTACCGGTCATTATCCTCTCCCAATTTTTATGCACCTCATTGTGGTTTGCAGGAAACGGGGTGATGAGCGACCTGGTTATGGTCTTTGA
>JANQHS010000343.1 GCA_028282565.1 Cytophagales bacterium
ATCGTGGTGTAATTGGCATCTGTATTTACGTTGCTCAACCCGATCATTCTGGCGGTATTGGTTTCGTTGACAATGAACTCCAGATACCCAAATGAATCCACTGCATTGGTGGAAGCAGCGCCTCCGTTCCAGGAACTTCCACCCGAAACCTTTTGGAGCGTATTGGCATTGGCGGTGTTATTTACCAGATCCGTCCAGACTACGTTTTCGACGGCGTAAAGACATCCGGGATCAGGAGTGGTCGGTGAGATGGTCAGTTCACATTGTCCGAATACGGGGCTCCACCCAAAGAACACTAAGGCCAGGATTGCTCCGAGGAAAGTTTTGAGCTTCAATGTATGCTTTATTTTTTTTGCAAATCTATTCATTGTCAGAGATACTTTGGGATCTGGATAGCCAGGAAAAGCTTCAATTTTTTCGGGCGTAGGCCTGAATGATCCACGGAAAGGAGCTTGTCTCCGATAATTTGGAGAATCCATGGCTTGTTATCAGCATTTCCATTTCTTTTTTAGGGTGTATGTAGGGTCTAAAAGAGCTTCCTTTAATTCTCATCCAGGCTATGGCTGTAAGATTTAAGAGCTTGGCGATCGGACCTCCTCTTGGAAAACTCAAAGCGATCACCTGTTCGCAATGCTCCAAACTTTTGGTCAATAGCTTTTCAAAATCCGGATAGCAACAAACCACCTTATCTAGAGTAACGAAATCATGCCTTCCGGGGTTTGACTCCTGATCAACAAAATCCCCCTGAAGAAATGTGGTATGCTCTTCCCAACCTTGCGACCTGGAATATTTCTCGGCTGCATTTAGATAAGCCCAGGATGCATCCACATCGGAGGTCCTTCCCCCTCCATTTTCTAAATGATCCCATTGAATTGCACCGATCCCTCCGCCAATATCAAGTAGCGATCTCCCTTTTCTGTTGAATTGGGAAAGCGCCTGAATTAGCTTTTTCGTCGCCCCTTTTACTCCCTTTTTTCGATACTTACTCAGATCTTTTTCCGCTACCTTCAGATCAAAGAAGTGATCGGCATCGCAGCAATGTTGACAGGTCATTTTCACTCAAGTACCACGGCGGTGCCACTTGCCGCCACCATAAGCATCCCCTGAGAGCTTCCCAATGTCTCATAGTCAAGGTCGATGCCAATGACAGCGTTTGCACCCATCGATTGCGCGTTGGCCGATAATTCCTGCAATGCTGTTGATTTTGCCTCTCTCAGTACCCCTTCATAGGAAGAAGCCCTTCCTCCAACAATGTCTGTGATCGACGCAAAAAGGTCTTTAACCAGGTTCGCTCCAATGATGGTCTCGCCGGAAACCAGTCCCTTGTATTCCTTGATTGTTCTTCCCTCGATGGTCGGAGTGGTTGTAAGTATCATGATCTTATTTTTTTATTTCCATTGCTCTAAGGCATAAATTTCTAAATTTTAAACTTTGAAAGATAAATTCGCGGTCGTTTGTTTGGCCTTATTAAAGAATTTTACTCATGAAAAGAAAGGCATTTCTACTACTTATCCCATTTTACTGCTTATCCCTATCTCTTCTTTATGCAAATCCTGATAGCGATCTGATTGTCGCAACAAAAAAGGGCGATATGGAAGGGGTAAAAACAGCTGTAACCAATGGTGCTGACATAAAGGCCACGGATGAAGACGGTAATATGGCATTGAATCATGCTTTTTTCTGGCCTGAGATCACCGGTTACCTGTTGGAACACGGAGCGGACCCGAACGCAGGTACCTCGCCGCCACTGATTTTAGCCTGTAGTCATTATTCCACTGATGTTATCAAAATCCTTCTTGATGCTGGCGCTGACCCCAACAAGATCGGAAAGATCAAGTATGATCCGGGAGCTGAGATCAGGGCTAAGATCGCTGCGGAAGAAGCCAAGGGCTTTGCGGCGAACAAGGGCAACATCGCCCAATGGAACAGAATGCTTGAGACCATGCAGCCATCATTGGTCGATGCGAAAGCGATGGATGTGACAGTAAGGCAAACCAATTGTGCCCCGTGCATCGATATGCTTTTTGCAAAGGGCGCCCACAAACAACCGAAAGACAATTATGGCCAGGGTACCCTTATCAATACGTTTGTCATGTTTGGGATGCCGCCCGAACAAAGAAATGAGCTGTTGGCTGGTGAAGTGGGATCACTTGAAGGATTGGGATATAAGACCCCGGATTGGCTGGCAAGTCTTCCTGCTGACCGGAATTCCTCTGAAGCCGAGGTGATCAAGGCACTTGTTGCCGCGGGAATTGATGTCAATGCTACCAATGCTCGGGGACAAACAGCCCTTCACCAAACCATCAACGGTGAATTCGGGATCAAACCAACCATGATGAAGGCCTTGGTGGATAATGGTGCGGATATGAGCATTCCTGATCCGGTATATGGGACTCCCCTGGTCATGGCCCTCAAATCCGGGAATGTTGAACTCATGGATTATCTGGTTAGCCAAGGGGTGGATATTTCTGCTGAGTCTGTAGAAGAGGATAAACAAACCGGCCAAAAATTGACCGGCATGACCCCTTTGATGATCTCCACCATGTATGACCAAATGGATTTGGTCAAGTACTTCGTCAAAAAGGGAGCAGGTTATACACCTGGCGCTGAAGGAAAGGCCTTTTCTCCTCAGAAGGATTGTTTGATGGATGTCAAGAAGAAAAACGCACTTTACTTCGCCATAGATAATGGTAATATTGAAATGGTAAGGTGGTATGTTAACCAGAGCAAACTTGGAAGACCTCCAACCATCATGGAGGTGCCGGTGACCGAGCCTGCCAATGGCTGCTTTGCTGCGGGCAAATACAAACCTTCAGCCTATGCCAGAGCCATGGGTGAGGATGATATCTACAAGTTTCTGAAAGTTAAGGGCTGGTAGCCTTATTCGTTTTTCTGATTGAGATCAAGACCTTGGTAAAAACCGAGGTCTTTGTCATTCA
>JANQHS010000358.1 GCA_028282565.1 Cytophagales bacterium
GAGCCAGCACATGGCCTATCTCTACAACTACACTTCCGCTCCATGGAAAGGGCAGAAGATCGTTCGTCAGATCCTTGATGAACTGTATTCCGAAAAACCGGATGGATTGCCCGGAAATGAAGATTGCGGGCAAATGTCTGCCTGGTATGTATTCAGTTCAATGGGTTTTTATCCTGTTTGCCCGGGTTCGAATATTTACCAGATCGGTTCACCTCTTTTTGACAATGTTTCCATAAGAGTAGACAGGGGAAAATATATGGAGATCAGAGCATCGATGAACAGCAAGGAAAACGTTTATGTCCAATCTGCTAAATTGAACGGCCTGCAATTGGACAGGAACTATATTCTTCATCAGGAAATAATGGATGGCGGCATACTTGAGTTTGAAATGGGCCCCGAACCATCCGATTGGGGAGCCGGAACGAAATACCCTGATTCAAGGCCGGAAAAGGAGATCATTCCTGTTCCTTACCTCAAGAAAGACGCGAGATCCTTCAAGAAAAGTACCCTTGTCGAGTTGGGGCATCTCTCGCAGGATGTTGAAATTCATTATTCGATCAACGGAGACGCCAAGATCATTTATGACCGGCCTTTTGAAATTTTTGAGACTTCGGATCTGGCCTTTTATGCGGTTTATGGAGAGGAGAAAAGCAGAGTGCTGAATTCACGTATAGTGAAGATACCCGAAGGCAGGAGTATCAGCATTCAATATCCCTATGCAAATCAGTATTCGGCCGGAGGCGATGATGCATTGATCGATGGTATTACCGGAGAGCCAAAATTTGCAACCGGTGATTGGCAGGGTTATCATGGAGTTAATCTTGAGGCTGTGGTTGATTTGGGGCGAGAGATGAGGGTTGGGGGAATCTCCGTCAATTTTCTTCAGGATTGGAATTCCTGGATCTTTTTTCCAAAACAGGTTCAATTCTTTTCCTCCAGCGATAGCCTGAATTGGGATCTTGTCGAAGTGAGATTTACAGATGTAGACCCGAGAGAGGAGGGGAGCTTGATCCAGGAATTCAAAACCAACAGAAATATCGATTGCAGATTTGTCAAAGTTGTAGGGATCAATAGAGGTATAAATCCATCATGGCACAAGGCTCCGGGGGATGTGTGCTGGATCTTTGCTGACGAGATCACCATGCACTAAAAAAGCCGGCATTAACCGGCTTTAAAGTACTAATCTTCAGTAATTTATCTTAATTGAAGCTTATCTTCCCAAATATGGGATCAAGGATTTACTTCTTGATGTAGAGCGTAATTTTCTAAGGGCCTTTTCCTTGATTTGTCTCACCCTTTCCCTGGTCAGGCCAAGGGTTTCTCCAATCTCAAGCAAGGACATGCTTCTTTCCATGCCGATTCCAAAGAACATTTTGATCACCTCCTTTTCTCTTTCGTCCAGCGTTGAAAGGGCTCTTTCTGTTTCTATTCTAAGTGAATCCCTGTATTCAAGCCCTTCATCGGTTTTTTCCGTATCCGTATTTTCAAGTACGTCAAGGAGAGAATTGGACTCTCCTTCTGCGAATGGAGCATCAACCGAAACAGACCTTGAGGAGGCTCTCATGGTGGATTTCACTTCTTCGGTGGTCAGCTCAAGAACTTCGGCGAGTTCTTCAGCGGTTGGTTCTCTTTCAAACTCCTGCTCCATGGCTGAAATGCCTTTGTTGATCTTGGAAAGGGAGCTGATCTTGTTCAGAGGAAGACGTACGAGCCTGGACTGTTCTGCAAGGGCTTGAATAATCGACTGACGTATCCACCAAACTGCGTAGGAGATAAACTTAAACCCCCTTGTTTCATCAAATCTCTGGGCGGCTTTAACCAAACCAAGGTTGCCTTCATTGATCAGGTCGTTCAGAGAGATGTTGTTGTTCTGATATTGCTTTGCTACGGACACCACAAACCTCAGATTGGCCTTTGTAAGCTTTTCGAGGGCCATTTGGTCTCCGGCCTTAATCCTTTGTGCTAATGAAACCTCCTCTTCGGGAGTGATCAGATCTACTTTGTTTATTTCTTGGAAGTACTTTTCCAGGGATTGGCTTTCCCTGTTGGTGATAGTTTTTGAAATCTTTAATTGCCTCATGCAGAAGAACTTATTTTTGGATCAAATTTCAAATTAACGCGCAAAGATAACCTTTTAAGCCGATTTTTCCGGCCTAAAAGTGACTGAAACTAAAAATTGTTTTGATATCCAATGAGAAGATTTGCTCATCGAAAGGGTTAACGGAAAAATTCCAAATTTGGTTCGGGTAATCGCTCATTTTAGTTCCTAAACAGAGATTAAATTCTATTTTTGAAAAAATTGAAAAACCTATGATGAGCGCCAAGTTCCTGCTTTTAATTCCTGCTTTTCTCCTTTTCTCCTGCGGTAGCGGAAACGAGAATACCGAAGAAGCCAATACCGAAGAGCCCAACGAAGAAGCTGCTGAAATTGAAACGAGCGAAATTTCAGGATTTGCAACCATTGAGGACGCCACTGCCTCTTTTCTTCAATCGCTTGCTGCAAGGGATTATGATGATTATCTCACTCATGTAATCAACTCAGAGATCGAGGAAGAACTGGCTTCGATGATCGAACGCGAAGATAAGCGTCAGGATTTTTTGAAAGAGTTTGGTTTCTCGATGCGAAACGAAAGGGAGTATTTTGATGATATTCTGAAATTTCTGGATGAAAAAGGTCTCGATCCGGCATCTGCGGTGCATGATGACCTAGAGATCATCGACTATGAGCACGATCATTATGCTCCGCTTGAACTTCGAGAGGTGATCGTTCCATTCCCATACGAGAGCTATGAGATCGATCTGATATATACCGCCGTAAAGTACAACGGGAATTGGCTGTTGACCTCTGAACTCAGCCTCTGATCCTTTGATCCCGATGAGGATCTTGTTGTTCCTGTTACTATTGCCGATACAGGTTTTTTCTCAGCCCGGAGTGGACATCTGGGTCGGGGATTTTGACGTTAAGACCTTTGAGGTTTTGGGCCTTGAAAACCTGACAAATAGGCCAGGTTACGACAATCAGCCGTATTTTCTTCCCGACGGCAGTGGATTTCTCTTTTCTTCAGACCGAAACGGAAAGGACACAGACTTGTTCCAATTCGATTTTGAATCAGGAAAAAGCCGTCAGATATCCAATAGCCCCGCGAGTGAATTTTCTCCTCAACTCATTCCCGGAAAGGAAGGATATAGCAC
>JANQHS010000374.1 GCA_028282565.1 Cytophagales bacterium
TCTTGCTGATGGAATATTGGAGCCAGTAGGGTAGGGTGGGTTGCGGTCAATAGTCTTCTTGTTTGTGTAGCTCTTTAAATAACATAGATTCATAATGGATATTTTCACACATATTGCATACATAGATAAGAACACAAAACAAAAATAAACGGCAAGTATATTATAGGCATTAAACCTGCCCACAACGGGAACCCAGACATTTTGCGAGTCTATTGCGAGCTCAAGCCCTTCGAAAGAACTGCTCAGCACTTTTGCCCTGAAATCCGCCGATGACCTGAGTCCAAATGTTTTCACCAATGCCTGAGTGTTCTGAACCATCACTCTGGAATTCCGATCATCAATATTGATCAAGGCCCATGAAGAATCTCCAAGCCCGTCAAAAAGAATCTTTTTGGCCTGGATATAGTTTTTGAAGGTTTTGTGATAGTCCAGGTGATCATGGGTGATGTTGGTAAAAACAGCAACCTTGAAATCGATCCCAAAAACTCGTTTCTGATGCAAGGCATGTGAGCTTGCCTCCATAAAACAATGCGTGCATCCCCTTCTGACCATTTCCGATAGCAGCTCGTTAAGCTCAATCGGGTCCGGTGTTGTCAATCTTGCTGGAATTTCCTCTTCGTTGATCAGGATCTTGATAGTCGAGATCAACCCGCATTGGTAGCCAAGCTCCCTAAAAAGGATAAAGGCCATCGTAGCACATGAGGTTTTTCCATTTGTTCCGGTGAATCCGGTCATCAATAGTTTCGATGAGGGGTTATCATAAAAATTGGAGGCGATGATGGCGGTGGCCTCCCTGGAATCACCAACTTTAACGAAAGCAATATCACCAGGCTGATCCTCAGGCAGTTGCTCGCAGACTATTGCTGAGGCGCCATTTTCAATTGCCGATGTGATGTAATCATGACCATCGGAGGCATGTCCCCGGATAGCGATATAGGCAAAACCCTTGTTGATCTTTCTTGAATCCTGCGATATACCAAGAATTCGGGTATTCCTATCGCCAGCGATGTTTTGAGCATTCACCTTGACCAATATGTCTTTCAGTGTCTTGCTCATCCCTTTAAATCAAGTTTGATCGAACTTCCTTTCAATGCCTTGGTCCCGGGGTTCAGACTTTGACGCTGCACCCGGCCATCTCCGGAGAAACGCACCTTCAGACCTCGACTTTCCAAGAGAAAAATCGCATCTCTCAGGGTCATACCTCTGACATCAGGCACCAGTCCGGGATTTGAATCCACCGATCTCCAGCGAATAGAAGAATTGACACCTCGTGCGCGAACCCATTCGACATCCTCTTCTCCACTGTAATGATTTGAAACTCCAAGCCTGTTCAGGACGAGATTCAGGTCTTCATGGTTGCCAGCCTGCACCAATGGAAAATGTCCCGGCTTGAAGTTCACTTCCTCACCTAAGGCCTCATGCATATTGAGATCAAGGGCATAAATTTTATCAGCGATCTCCTTAAAAACCGGAGCGGCCACGTCGGTGGCGTATTGGCGAAATCCTTTCGGATTATCGATGACCACTATGCATGAGTACTTTGGAAATCCGGCCGGGAAATAGCCGGCAAACGACGTATAATACTGTCTGGTGTATCTACCATTCTTCAGTTTTTGTGCAGTTCCGGTTTTACCGGCAATGGAATAATTGGCATTCCTGATATTTCTTGCCGTTCCCCTCAGAACAACCCCTTCCAACAGACTTCTCAATACAGCAAGCGTATTTTCAGAACAGACCTTTTCACGAAGGACTTTGGATTCATATTCCTTCACAACCTTGTCGGCTTTCCTCACCTCTTTGACGATAATCGGTTGTACCATTTTACCATTGTTGGCAACCGCATTGTAAAATGCCAGGGTGTGAATTGGGGCTAATTCAATCTCATATCCGATCGACATCCAGGGCAAGCTCAGACCACTCCAGGTGGGATCATCCGGGGTTTTGATCTTAGGAACGGCTTCACCGATGATCTGGAAACCGAGAGGTTCGGATAGTCCGAAAGTATTGAGATAATCCACGAAGCGTTCTGGCTTTTTGGAGAATTCATCATTGATCAGCCTTGAAACAGCAATGTTTGAAGACTTTTCAAACCCCTGGCGTGCAGAAAGCACCCCATATCCCTCAGGCTTGACATCCGTCATAGGCCTGGCATTGTCGTAGAAATAATAGGTACCATCACCTGTATTGATGCTGTCATCCACATCAAATCCGCCCTCTTCGAGCAAGGCCATCATCGAGGCCAGCTTCATGGTGGAACCGGGCTCGGTTAATCCCTGGTTTCCAACAGCGTAGTTATATGTTTCTGCGTAGCGACCGTTCTCAAGCCTTTCCAGATTGGCCATCGCCTTGATCTCACCGGTTTTAACTTCCATCAGGATCACGCATCCCCTATCAGCCCTGTGCTCTTCAAGGTGGGCCATCAATGATGCTTCGGCCACATCCTGGATATTGATGTTAATGGTGGTGTGAATGTCATATCCATGCCTGACTTTTACATCTTCACCGCTGAAAACAGGCTTCCAGCTTCCTCCGGACATCTTTCTGAAGAGCGCCTCACCATCCTGACCTGCAAGGATCTTGTTGAAGCTATATTCCAATCCGGCCCCCTTATTGTTCTCATTGACATAGCCGATTGTCCTTTCTCCCAGAATGCTGAATGGCTTGAATCTGCGATCAGCTTTTTCAAAGATCACTCCACCCCTCATTTGTCCATTCCTGAAAATCGGCCATTGAGAGATCTCTTTTTTGGCCTGGTAATCGATCATTTTTCTGGAAAGGGTCAAATATCTTTTCCCCCCCAAACGGGCATCAGTGATTCTCCTTTTGTACTCTGTGGCCGAATATGTTTTGAAAAAACCCGAAAGCAGCAAGCTCAACGAGTCGATCTTCTCACCAAAAAGCTCATCGGAGGATACTGTTGGATCAAAGGCCAGCTTGTAAAAGGGAAGAGAGGTCGCAAGAAGGCTTCCCTCATCAGCAAAGATGTTTCCCCTTGTCGCCGATACCTTTCTGTATTTGAAAATGGTTTCTTCCGCCAACTGCCTCCATTGATCTCCTTCCACCCATTGCAGGATCACCGTGCGCACCACTATGCCTACGGCAAACAGTGCTACGATAAGGAAGGCGATTCTCGCACGGAGCAATATGTTCTTTTTGACATTCACTCCTTGATCACAATTTTATAGGGTGGGTTTTTACTCTCCGTAAGGCCCTGCTTTTGGACCCTCTTCGCCACTTCACTTTGTTTTGATGAAAACATATATGAGGCCTTGAGGGTGGTGTAATCAGTTCTAAGGTCTTCAACCTCCTTTTTCAAGTGATTGTACTCCCTGGTCGCCCTTTCTGACATGTGGTTGAATCCTATGTAAACCAAGCCAAGCCCCATGGTGAACACCGCGTAGGGGAACCACTCCATGGGAAGTCGCAAATCAAAGGAAGACTCCTTCCCCATTACCGTATCAAGCAATGAGGAAATAGAGAATCCTTTTTCTGATTTGGGAGATTTATAGGTATTGACGGCCATTTTAGTTCAGTTCTGCGATTCTCATTTTTGCACTTCTCGCTCTGGGGTTTCTTTCGATCTCCTCCTCACTTGGGACGAGAGGTTTACGTGTCAGTTCGCTCAGCGGCTTATGAACATTTCCATAAAGGTCTTTTTTGAGTTCACCCTGAAAATTTCCCGAGCGGAAAAAATTCTTCACCAAGCGATCTTCAAGAGAGTGATATGAGATGACCACCAGCCTGCCTCCTTTATTCAGAACCTCCACACTTTGGGTCAAGAGCTCTTTCAAGGCTTCCAGCTCTCCATTGACTTCTATGCGGATGGCTTGATAAATCTTTGAGAAAAACTTAGCCGGAGCTTTTCTCGGGGCCAAAGGCTCTAGGATCTCCTGGAGGTGGCTGACGGTCTGTATCTCAGATGCACTTCTTGATTCGGTAATTCTTCTGGCTATTCTTCTGGCTTCACGTAGTTCACCATAATGGTAGAATATGTCGGCCAGATCATTTTCTTGATATGTATTAAGAACTGTCCTTGCGGATCTCTCTCCCACCTTATTCATTCTCATATCCAGCTCACTATCCCCGTATCGAAAAGAGAATCCGCGATCTTTCCGATCAAATTGATGAGATGACACGCCAAGGTCGGCAAGCAGTCCATCGATCTTCTCGATCTTGTGGTAGTCGAGGTATTTTTTCAGGAATCGGAAATTAGATCTGACCAATGTGAAAATCGCAGGGTCCATATCTTCCGAATTGGGAACCGCGTCGGGATCCTGGTCAAATCCAAGGACCTTTCCTTCACCTTCCATTCTTTGGATTATGGCGCGGGTATGTCCTCCACCCCCGAAAGTAACGTCGACAATGGTCCCTGCCGGTTTCGGATCCAGCCAATGCAGGGCTTCATCGAGCATTACCGGTATATGGTACATCAGTCTTCTGCTAGTGGTTCTTCGTCTTTAAAGATGTCCTGGGCCATATTGGCGAAATCCTCTGGATCGTTGTTGAGGAACTTATCATATTCCTCAGGGTTCCAGATCTCGAGGCGATCCCCCATACCGATAATAATGGCCTGGTTTTCAAGGCCGGCATAATTCATCATACTCCTTGGTATGAGAAAACGGCCGTTGTTGTCGAGTTCAAGATCAGTAGAACCACTCAGCATTTTTCGCTGGAAGTTCCTGCTCTTGGCATCGAATTGATTAAGTTTTTTGAGTCTATCAAGGATCTTGAAGAATTCGGATTGAGGCCTGAGCACCAGACATTTCTCGAATCCCCTTGAGACCACGATATTATTTCCGGATTCAACGGGTAGATTCTGCTTGACTCGCGATGGCAATACCACCCGACCCTTCGCGTCGATCTTAACCTCATATTCACTCGAAAAATAAACCATGACTTAATGTGCTTACTCCTGGCAGGTAACTGTGCTTTTTCACCTACAATAACAAAACTAGATAGAAAAATGGAAAATCATACCACTTTTTACCACTTTTTACCACTTTTTGTAGAAAATCGATACCTAGCGCGATTCTGGGTCGATTCCTCCCTCTCAGGATGCTTTTTTACAAACCCTGCTTTTTAGGTAAAAAGGGGCATTTCATTACTCAGGGCTAAAATCTGGGCACAAATGCCCGGAAGAGAATAGTGAGCTTCGTAATTTAGACCGACCAAAGTTTTAACCTTGACACATAGGATACTACTCTTTTTTTGTTTGCTGATTGGATTCCCGGTTTTTTCTCAAACACCCTCCTACAATTGGGCCGGAGGAATCGGTGGCGCCAACGATGACTTTAGCCAGGCGGTAAAAACAGATGCCAACAGAAACATATACACCGCAGGTGTGTTTGAAGGCCCGGCTGATTTTGATCCCGGGCCTGGGATACAACTGCTCGGAACAGGAGGTACAAATGCCTTTCTGCTGAAACTCAGTCCCTCGGGAAATTTGGTTTGGGTGAAGCATTGGCCACTGGGGTCGAATTATGTTTCCGAAGCCTGGGACCTTGAGATCGATAGTCTGAACAACGTATACATAGCGGGCCTCTTCCGCGATAGCCTCGATATGGATCCCGGCCCAGGAACGGATATCAGACGATCAAATGGTTCGCTGGATGCCTTTGTGATCAAACTGAATTCAGCAGGTACCTATCAATGGTCCAAAACATTTGGCGGAATCGGTGCGGAAACCTGCAAGGGCATTCACCTCGATTATATGGGGAATATCTTTCTTACTGGTGGTTTTAATGACACCGTCGATTTTGACCCCGGCAACGGAGTCTTTGAATTGGGGGCCGGTTTCTTCTCAAACATCTACATCCTAAAGCTTAACCCCAACGGTGATTTTTCCTGGGCTCATGGGCTGGGATCATTCAGTTCTCAGGAAGGGATCGACATCAGTTCGGATGGATTGGGAGCGATCTACTGCACCGGGTATACTTCCGGTACCGTTGACTTCGATCCGGGACCTGGTACTGCAAATGTTACTACCAACGGCCCTGGGGTATATGTTGCGAAATACCTGGGAAATGGGGATTTACAATGGGCATTCGTCATAGCCACCGGATTTACGGGCCAGCAACACTCCATTGATTATCATAAAGGAAAAATAGTTCTGGGAGGTGTCACGGGGTATGGAGCCGATTTTGATCCGGATACATCCAACACAGTGATACCTTCCACTTTTGCCGGGATCAACGGGTTTGTTTCACAATATGATTCATCCGGTAATTATGAATGGGTAAAGTTGATCAAGGGCCGAAAACCATACTGGTGCCACGATGCTGTTTACGATCAATATGGGAATGTTTATGCGAGTGGAAGTTTTCAGGATACCCTATTTCTGGATCCCAGCAATCCTCAATCCGGTTTGATCTCCAGGGGAGAATCCGATGTTTTTGTATCAAAGTTTGATCGGAGCGGAGGATTCGCCTGGGTCAAACAAATGGGCGGTGTTTTCTCCGATGAGGGATTGGGCATCGCCCTGGATCAAAATGAAGATATCATCACAACCGGGACTTACCAGTTCATTGCGGATATGGATCCGGGACCGGCAGTTCAGAATGTGATGACAGGAACCGGAGGTTTCACGGATTTCTTCATCCAGAAAATGTCACAATGCCAGGCAGCGGGCATGGCCAGAGTGGATACCGGCTGTAATCCGTATGTGTCACCCAGCGGAAACCATGTATGGACAAGTCCCGGGACATACTATGACTATATCCACTTTCCAAATGGATGTGATAGTATGATACAATTGAATATCAGCCTGATCACGGTTGATACCTCTCTCGATGGTCAAAATCTAACCGCACTTGCTCAAAATGCTGGTTTCCAATGGTTAAGACTGGATTCAAACGGTGTTTTTCACATTATGCCGGGGGATACCAACGCAACCCTCTTTCCGGATAATAACGGAACCTATGCTGTGCAGATCACACAATTCGGCTGTGTAGATACAAGCAGGGCGGTTACCATAACGGTTCTGGATGCCTTGAATGATGGGTTCATTCTCGATGTGAATGTTTTTCCCAATCCCTCTTCCGGTGATTTCATAATACAGACCAAGGGCATGTTTCATTACAGGCTCCTCAATACCAGGGGAAGGATCTTGGAAAAGAAAAAGGCTGAGGACCATTTCATGGTTGGTGAAGAGCTTCAACCCGGTATTTACTTTCTCCAGATCTGGAATGAGACAGGGCGAGCCGATCTGAAAATAATCAAAGAATAAAAACCTTTTACCATGTGTTCTATTGGCTTTTAGTTTTCAGGAAAACCCTAAATTGGGTACCCTAAAAACCAAGCCTGATCATGAAGACAGACATTGAGATCTCAAGGGAGTCCACCCTAAAACCCATACAGGAAATCGGAGCCGAAATCGGCATCGCTGCTGATGACCTAAACCCTTATGGAAAATACAAAGCCAAGATCCCCAGCACCCTGGCTGGTGAGGAAAAGGGCAAACTGATCCTGGTGACGGCTATCTCCCCTACCAAGGCCGGAATTGGAAAAACGACGACTTCAGTGGGTCTGGGGCTTGGAATGAAAAAAATTGGGAAGAATGCGGTGGTGGCATTGCGTGAACCTTCACTGGGTCCGTGTTTTGGTATGAAAGGGGGCGCCGCCGGGGGCGGCCATGCACAGGTACTCCCCATGGAGGACATCAACCTACATTTTACGGGAGACTTTCATGCGATCACCTCAGCAAATAACACCCTGGCCGCCCTGCTGGATAATTATGTTTTCCAGCTGAGAAAGGAAAAGAATCCACTTAGGGACATCCTTTGGAAAAGGGTACTCGATGTGAATGACCGTTCGCTCAGAAATATGATCAGCGGCCTTGGTGGAAATATTGACGGCATCCCAAGACAGGCTGGGTTCGACATTACTCCAGCCTCCGAGATCATGGCGATCTTTTGCCTGGCAAAAGATCTTGACGACCTTAGGAACAGGCTTGACAATATTCTGTTGGGGATAGGGCATGACAACCAACCCTTTTATGTCAAGGATCTCGGAGTCGGCGGCGCCCTGGTGGTTCTGCTTAAAGAAGCCTTTGATCCCAACCTCGTACAGACTACGGAAAACACCCCGTCCATTATTCATGGGGGACCATTTGCCAACATCGCGCATGGCTGTAATTCTCTGATCGCCACTAAAATGGCCCTATCACATGCAGATTATGTGATCACCGAAGCCGGATTTGGAGCGGACCTGGGTGCCGAAAAATTCCTGAATATCAAGTGCAGGGCCGGAAACCTGAGCCCGAAAGCCACCGTGTTGGTCGCTACGAGCCAGGCCCTGAAGCTGCATGGTGGTGTAGATGAAGACAAGGTGAAGGAGCCAAACATGGAAGGCTTGAAAAAAGGTCTTGAAAATATGGAAAGGCATGTTTTGAACCTTCAGGGCTTCGGACAGAACGTCATCATCGGTTTTAATCAGTACGGCTTCGATACGGAGGAAGAAATGAACTACCTCCGCGAATGGTCTGCGGAGAAAGGTGTTCGCTTTGCCATCAACAATTCATTTACCCAAGGCGGCGACGGAGCAATTGAACTGGCGAAAGAAGTCATCGATGTAGTGGATAATGATCCTTCCGGACCGCTTCAGCACACTTATGAACTTGATGATCCCGTACCGGTCAAAATTGAGAAGGTCGTTAAAAAAATATATGGCGGTGATGGCGTAAGCTTTTCAAAGCAGGCCAATCTGATCATGCGAAGGGCCGAAAGACTTGGACTTTCCAACATGCCCGTTTGCATTGCGAAAACGCAGTATTCGTTCAGCGAGGATGCCAAGGCAGTGGGGGCCGCCAAAGGATTCAACATTCATATCAGAGATATTGTGATCAACTCAGGAGCGGGCTTCCTGGTCGCCATAGCCGGCGATATCATGCGGATGCCAGGCCTGCCTAAAGTACCTCAAGCAAACCATATCGACCTGGTCGATGGTTATATAGAGGGACTGAGTTAATTATGGATCACATAGCACAAGGGAATAAACACCTCGATGACAATAATCCTTCAGAGGCGCTGAAGGTTTTTGATCTTTTTTTAAAGGAGAATTCCAATAATGTTGAAGCATATCTTGGGAAAGGTATCGCGCTGAGAAGGCTTGAAAAGCGCGAGGAAAGCCATAGGGTATTTGATGAAGCATTGGAAGCCTTTCCTGAAAACCCGGACATCCTGGGAGAAAAAGGCGTATCATTTTTTCAGGAGAAAAAGCTTGAGGAAGCCCTGGAATTTTTTGCAAAGGCGACAAAGTCAGAACCCGAAAATGCCTTTAGGTATTCGAGTCTTGCCTTCGCCCAGGCCAAAGCCGGTTTTCTTTTTGAGGCCATGGATAATTATGAAAGATCCATTGAGCTTGATCCTGAAAATGAAATTACGCACAACAATCTGGGCCTGCTGAAAGAACAGATCGGTTGGAACAAAGATGCCCAGGTGCATTTTAAGAAATCAGACGACCTGATCGGCAGAACTAGTCCTGAAACCAAACCGGAACCATCTCAAAAAATAGGGCGGAGTGACGCCGGAACCTCGCAAAACACAAAAGGCAAAAAAAAGGAAAGTGTTCTGGGTATATTTTCCAGTTTGTTGATCTCGGGAGAAGAAAGGAAAGGTTTTTTCCGATTCTGGAAAGAAAAACTTAGCGGCCGGAAGGATAGGTAAATTCCCCGTCCGAGTTATAAACCTCTTCTTCAACATCTTCATCTTCAAAGGGGTCGGCCGGCTTATCGTCAACGTTTTTCAGCAGAAAAGCGAAAAGCAAACCTGCAATGGAACCCGCAAGATGACTTTCCCAACTGATCCTAGGGTCACCGGGGAAAAGCCCGGCTATAAGTCCGCTATACAGAAACAACACAAGGAAGGACAAGGCCAGTGAGCGATTGTCTTTTCTGAATAGCCCCATAAAAAACAAAAAGGTCAGAAAACCATAATTCAACCCACTTGCCCCAATGTGAAATGAGGCACGTCCGAAAACCCAAACCAGAATTCCCGTCAGAAAATATATCCCGAGGAAGGCATTCCTTCCGGCCTTCGGGTAAAACAAAAAGATCGCGCTTGTGGATATGAAAAAAGGCAGAGAATTGTTGAAAAGGTGTTTCCAACTCCCATGGATCAAGGGTGAAAACAGGATCCCCTTTAATCCATTCATGCTCCGTGGCATGATCCCAAAAATCGCAAAATCAACTCCCGACTTCTCCTCATAGAGCTTTACCCATGCCATACAAACCAATAGCAGAAGTGTGACTCCAACGGTTTTTATAAAATATCTTCTTTCGGTTTCCAATTCTTCTATTCCTCAAAAAAGATCTCCTGAGCAGTTCTGAAGGTGTTGCAATGGGCTTCCACAATGATATTGATATCCTTTGAGTATCCTCCACCCATACTCGACACCACCGGTATACCATTTCGGTATGCACTTTCAAGAACTATCCTGTCTCTGATCGCACAGCCTTGCATGGTCACGGCCATTTTTCCCAATTGATCGGTTTCCAAAATATCCACTCCACATTGGTAAAACATGAATTCAGGTTTTTCAGAATCAATCACCTCATGAAGATTTTCCTCCAGAAGGTGCAGGTATTCCTTATCTCCTGTGCCATCATTCAATTCGATATCCAGGTCAGAATTCTCCTTGTGAAAAGGATAATTGTTTTTACCATGAATGCTAAACGTGAATACTCGCTCATCATTTTCGAAGATCTTTGCCGTTCCATTTCCCTGGTGAACATCCAAATCCACAATCAGGATCTTACCAATTCCCTTATTATCCATGAGGAACTGAGCTCCCAAGGCCTGATCATTCAGAAGACAAAATCCTTCAGCCCTGTCCCTATAGGCATGGTGCGTTCCCCCGGCCACATTCATGGCACAACCATATTCTAGAGCGTATTCAGCAGCCTCCACAGTTCCCATCATGATCGTCCTTTCTCTAAGGATCAATTGTTGACTTAAAGGAAATCCACTTGCCCTTTCTTCCTTTCTTGAGAGGTCCAGGTTTTTTAATTTATCCCAGTATTCCTGTTCATGTACTGAAAGGATCATTTCTTCAGGGATAGGCTCAGGCTCAAAAAGGTTGGTCCGTTCGATCGTCTCTTCATAAATCAATTGCTCCGGTATTAAGTCATAGATCCTCATTGGAAATCGATGCTCATCCGGTAAGGAATGACAATATATCGGAGCCCAGGCGACCTTCAGCATCTAAGAATCAGGCCTTCCACTTGATATTGCAACCTATACTTGGTATCTGCGGCTCGGGATGTGGAAAACCATTGAGCAGATCATTTACCGCCCTGCCCAGATCTTCACCATTGACCTCAAACCCATTGCCCGGCCTGGAAGGGTCGAACTGCCCTCGGTAATAACAATGATCATTTTGATCGAAAAGAAAAAGATCCGGGGTACAGGCGGCGAGGTAAGCCCTGGCGACCTCCTGGCTTTCATCATATAGATAAGGAAAACCAAACCCATGAGATTTTCCAAAAGATCTCATATGCTCAGGTCCGTCCTGAGGGTAATTTTCAACATCATTCGAAGAGATTGCCACGACACCGATACCCCTCACCATCAATGAATTGCTCATCTCAGAAAATCTCTCCACCATATGGAGCACATAGGGGCAATGATTACAGATAAACGCGACAAGGGTTCCCTTCTCCCCTTTGACCATCTTAAAATCCACCAGCTCATCTCTGAGCGTATTTGGCAGAGAAAATGTCGGGGCCAAGGTTCCCAAGGCCATCATATTGGAAGGAGTTGCTGCCATAGTTTTTATTTCGAAATATACGCGCTATTAGTGTACAATAAACGACCTTTAAATGTTCATTTTCGCACACAATTTTTTAATTATTTAATCATAAATACTTGATTTTCAGTATTATAACAGAAATGGCACATGTATGGCAACATAGTAAGCGAGGTCAAATTAAAACTGGAACATCATGAAAACTTTAAGATCATTTTCAATCCTTTTAACAGCAATAATTATTGGAACCGGAACTGCATACGCTGGAAGCAGCCTTTCTGAAGAAGCCGAAGTCGCAGTCTCCAAGGTGGGTATTGTATCCAACTCTGCTCAGGACAGGGTAGTTGTAGTATTTGAAAACAATGCGGAATCGCCATTCACTGTCGCCATTCAAGACGCGGAAGGAAATACCCTACATTCGGAAACCGTTTCTCAGCCCGGTGTATTCAATAAAAGATACGATCTGGGAGAACTTGAGAATGGAGAGTATACCGTCACGGTTGCCAACAAATCTTTCGGGATCGAATCTTCAGAGAAGGTCTATAAGAATCAATAGACCAAAATCACGCAAGCACTTAGACCCTCGCACCCACGGGGGTTTGTCTTTTTAGCGACAAAGAACAATTAATGTCTAAGCCAACAAACCATTTGGCAGAGATGTTGTTTAGATAATACAAGTTGCATAGAGCAGCTCAAAATATTAAAGAGTCACAGTAGTGAGGTAAGGTAGAATTTCTCAAACGGTTAGAAAACGGTCGTACATTGTATGACCGTTTTTTTATTTGACCTGTTCAGAATGCCTGTCGGAGTACATTTTGATATACTTCCCATAATTCTCCTTGCGATTCTTCTCAGCCTTGTACTGAGCCAAAACTTCAGGATCATCCTCCAGGATCGATCGCATCAATTTATCCTCCAGCCTGAATACTCTCCCATTGTTGATATTGATGATATAGGGAATTTGCTTCTGTCGTTTGATGGTAGGGCTACCTGTTAGTAATCCTCCGGCATCAATGGAATAGATCAGGTGATCTTCATAATAGCAGTACCTGCCCACTGAAATGATTTTGGTGTAATAGGACGGAACAATTGTATCCCCCTCTTCCAACTTATAAATATCCTTACCTGTAGAAAAACCCCAAATCCCATGGGTAATTGTATCTCTTCTTCCTAGAGAGTCAACCTGATAAAGAAAATTTGGAAGCGCTCCTCTGGCAACCTGTTTATCCGACGTTTTCAAAAAATGAAACTCGTTCGTATTGCTGGGTGAATTTCTCTTGAATTCGCGAAAACTCAGATAGATCCCTTTTCGAATGGAATCGGTTTCAACAATGTCGTTTTTGATCTCTTTTTCTTGAGCATGTGCTGCAATCAACAGAATAAGAAAGGCACTCAGGAATAAAAGGCTAAATCTCATCATTCAAATTTACTTGGTCGAGGGAAATGCTTTCATCACCCTCCTCAAAAGGAAGGTAGGAAAAGATCAACTGAAACATCTCATCCGTGGTTTTCATACTATGATCAGGCTCAATAACCGTTTGAGGAGGAAAGTAAGGGTTCAGTGGGTTGTTCTCGGTATTGTCATAAACTCCTTCGGCAACAATCCAGGCCCCCTGGGGGATCTTGACCATGTATTCGAATGTATAATAAAATTGCCAGCGAAAATCCCACTTTGGGATCCAAACCAATGGGATGGTATCTTTTTGAAGCGTGACGGCATAGGCCTTGAAACTCTTACCCAATAGGTGCATATGAGGATTTACGGCAAGCAGGGAAATATCCTGCGGCACTTGGTAGCGGGTATAAAACTTCATCACTGTGTCGGGAGGTATCACAAGGGGCGGCTCCACAGGCGATATTCCCAAGGTGCCCATTTGGGTTTCCCTGACCAGTCTCTTAGGTTTCTTTTTAGCATAAAAAATATTGATCCTTGAAAGATCAAATGTATCAACAGGGGAAGGACCAAAGTGCATATCCTGCAT
>JANQHS010000401.1 GCA_028282565.1 Cytophagales bacterium
GAACGCACCCGCGTCATGCTTTAGCTGTCTGATCGAGCCGGTTTTTTTACTTACGGAATCCCTGTGGCTATTGATCAATGCCAGCTCATCATCTTCAAAGTATCCTTTATACCCGGATAAACGCAGGGTGAGGTTTCCATCCAAAAACAAAACCGTCTCGACTTTAAAACTGATATCGTCTCCATCCCCGATGCAGTTTTCAAAATTGATCTGGCCCTCGTGAAAGAGTTTTCCGACAAAGCCCCAATAAGCAAACCTATGGGTCAGGCGCTCATGAAGGTCCTGCATAAGGGCATTGGCACGAATCATTTAAATACCTTGCCGAAGATCCTGGTGACTATATCGAACACGGTACTCACAAGATCCTTCCAATATTGTATGGATAGCTTGGTGTGAAGTTCATGGACGTCCATCAACATCTTTTGATCAAGGGATACAAAGTCCTCAGAGATCCTGGAGGTAACATCCCCATCAATTCCGAACCGGGTTTGCATCGCGATCTGCTCGGTGTTCATGTCAAACATTCTTCGGATCCTGGCCTTGAGCCGGGGGTTTACCTTTCTGAAATCATAAAAGATAATTTGGTCCAGATCCATGGAATACAATCGAACATTTTTTTGGGTGGGAGCAACAACATCCTTTTCCCCGGCTTCTTTTTCGCTGTTCCTTCCTGAGGCTATAGCGCTTGCATTAGTTCGAATTAAAACCTCCTCCTGGGAGTCCATAATGAACTCCATCAATCGGAGCATCCGGAGGAAGATGGAGTAGTCTTTATCTTCGATCAGAATGGTTTTTTCAGCCATGTACTTCTGAAAATCGGTCAAGTTTTTATGAAGGGCCTTAAATGATGAATGGGATGCGACTTCAAGCTTAAAATCCAAGCGATTGTTATCGATGATCCTGCGCAGTTTTGCTAAATATCTGTCGTGAAGCCTCCTTAATACCTCATCAAACTCAGGAGGAATGCTTCCATTGATCTCCCGTTTTACAATGGTATTGATCTCGAGGTTGGTAAGATCATCATAGATGTCTCCCAGCCAGGTTTTGTTACGTTGGCGTTGATTCAAAACGACTAGCTATCGCCCGAAGAGTCCAAAAGCTTGTTGATCCCGGTGAGTGCTCCCACAATACTGGTCAGTGCGCTCATATTCGCCTCTATAATATCACCACCCTTGGCTTCTCTTGACTGGTGAAATTGTACAAGCTCGGGATATTTTTCATAAAAGTTGGTCGATATATTGGTCGTAATATCACCGTCGATCAAATCGATTTTGCTGGTCATTCCATCGATATTGCTCGATGCCTGCAAGGTGATCTTCCCGTTCTCATCAATGTCCAACTGCCCCATCACGGTATTGATATTGAGAACCGTAATGTCTTTTATTCCCTCACTTAGTCGGTTAAGGATGTCATCAATTTTACTCATGTTACTATCGTTTGTGTGGTTAGATTAACTGAACTTTTTAGTTTTTTAAATTCCTCGGAGATCCTCTTGAATACTTTCACGATTTGGATCAACAGCAGCGGCCATAGCATAACGCTGACCGCCTTGATGAATATATTCAAGATCTCCACTACCATTCGCAGTGAAAAATTCATCGCCGCAAATTGATATCTTGTTTTATTCGAATGATTTTGAACGAGTACGGAGTTGGGATCCTGGCAAAGATTAAGGCAATCCGCGTCAAGCTGAAACTTTGAGATCAGGAAGCTATTGCCCTCCGTGGTGATAATTTCTTTTCTTCCGAACAGAAACTTCACCCCCTCCACGAATGCCTTGATGCCCATTTTCAGATCTTCAAAAAAGGCTTTGAACACCCTCTTGATGAATCCCCAGGCTTTTTTGATCAGCCTGCCAAGATCTTTGATGAATTTCTTCACGAAATTCAATGCCCGCTTAAGCACTTTTTTTATTCCGCAGTAGATGCGCCGAAAAAAGCCATTGACCACTTTTGCTTTTTCAGTTTCGGCGCGCAGCCTTTTCTTGATCTCCTCCACATTCTGCAGATATGTCTGCCTCTCTTCCTGATCGGCCCTGCTTAGCTGCTCGTCTATGGCCTCCCATAGCTTTGTGCCGGATCCTTCTTCGCTTTCCAGCATATACTTCCTGAGAAAGTAATAGCCATTGAGCAAGCAATAACCATCGACAAACAGCAGCAATTCCTTTTCCTTAAGCCGTTCTTTCTTTCCGGTGTTTTCCCGGTCAAGTTCCACGGCATCTCGTAAGCTCTGTATCGAAACATCTCCGACTTTTCCATCCAAATTCCCGTCATACAAGCCTTCCTGCCATTGATGAACCTGGATCAAGCGAATAACAAAATTTTTGAAATCATCCTGACTTTCAACCGATAGAAAACCGGAATTGAAATGCCGCTTTTTCACATCAATGACGTTTTTTTCGAACTTTTTCAAGAAGGCACTATCCGTGGGCAGGTCATTTTTTAGCCTGCCATAAAAGGAATTCAGCTCCTTTCTCTTATACTTCTTATCTATTTGTGCGGAAGAAAAAGTCAGAATAAAGTCCTCATTCGGCCTTGTTTCAATCAGCATCCTGCTGATTCCTTCAATATCGGCCGTTTGGTTTATGGCAGAAAGCTCATCCATTTCACAATACAAGGCCAACTGTTTGAGTGCACGTGCCGTGATCTTTCCATACGGTGCATGAATGGGCAGGCTCCAGAGGCCAAATAACTCCAAGCGATAATGAATGATGCGAGCGATCATACCTGTGGAACCGGGCATCGGCAGGTTCTCAAAAACATAACCCTCATCGATATCTGTGGCTTTTCTGCTGTACTTCAACAAAACAGACCGCCTGTCAAACAACAAGGCCAAAGCATCCCTCTTGAAGTCTTCAAAATCCGCTTGCTTGAGATCCGCGATGAAGGCCTCCTCAGCTACTGATATCTGAATGTCGGTAAATACTTCCGGGTTAAGCTGTGGCAAATACCCTAATTCGATCAGGTGCTGTACAATCTCATCGGTTTCATCCGGGAGTGATTGATACTCATTTTCAAGCCGATCGATAAGTTGGTTATCCTCCATCAGAAATTATAACCCCTGTCTCTAGATGTTCTTAACCAGGTCTTTGACGGTGTTGATGATCTCTTTTCTCGCAGCTCTTGACTCTGTGAGCATCTCCTTATGGAAATTTAACAGGTCCTTATGCTCTTCAAGATTGATGTCCGGTCTGACAACGCTGGTCACATCCGAATCGATCTTGATACTTGTAAAAGCAAAGAGGTCAAGATTCACATCACCGGTAAGTGTCATTTTTTTCAGGACGCTATCCACCCTTGCCCTGTCTACCTCATTCCTGATCAATTCAACAGCCTGGTAATTAAATTTCCCAGTAAAGGTTGAAACCTCCAGCGAGGCGGCGTCTTCTATCGCGCTACCAATATTCTTCAAAAGCTTCTTAAAACCACCTTCAACGGGTTTTTTCAGTTCATCTGCCATAGTATTTTCTTATTTGGAAAAAATTTATCGTTTAATGATCAATGCTACAAGGGATAGTGGCTAACTCATGTGTTTGCTCTCGACATGAGTAAAGGTTTGCTGATCATAGACTCCGCTCTGCTTTAGCCCTTCTTTCTTTTGAAAGGCCAGTAAATTCCGCTGTGTATTGGGTCCGAAAACACCGTCGATCTGACCGGGATCATAACCGAACTGATCCAGCATAATTTGAAGCTGCTTTACATTATTCCCTCTGTCCCACAATGAGATCACCGGCTCCGGAAATTCCAATTCATTGGCGGTGGTAAGCCTTCTGAACCCCAGTATCTTCTTGGCATCGTATGCCGCCACGCTCACTTTATCTCCCTGATTACCCCCCAGGACAAAAACCTTTCTCCCGTCTTTTGAATACCCCCAAAAGATACCCACATGACCTTTCCAGGAATCCGGGCTCTCCCTCCAAAAGATCACTATGTCTCCCGGCCTTGGATCTTCAACGGGTCTTCCCACATAGAGCCAGCTTCTCGCATTGGCCTTATTGGTGGTTTGTAGTCCTGCCTCGGCTGCACACCAATTCACGAATGTGCTACACCATGGGGTCTCATCCCCGTCTACGGTGATCCCAACTCTTCTGGCGTACTCTTCGATAAATGGATTATGCTCGGAGCCCTTGATCTCCTTTACTCCGATTTGACTGGAGGCGATCTTCAACAAGTTCTTTTCTTCAACCTTTCCGGTTGCATCTGGTGAGGTGTTTTCTGATTTTTTAGCCATGTAATTATGTGATTAATATGGTTTGATTGCTGGTGTTCAGTAATGTGCCTTGGTCGTGATGTTTGTATAAACTGCATTCCAAGTTCATACAGATTTGGGAAAATGGCAATACCCACTTATGGGTATTTTCAAATATTCTTAATACAATTCCGGGAATTGATAAAATTATATTGATAATGTCATAGAAATGGGCATTTGCCTCTCTCCTTCCCTCATGTCAAATTTCTCATACTACAGAGTGTCTAACTGCAGACAGCCCTTCCCTACTCGATGATAGACTCTTTGCTCATCGAAGAGCTGAGGAAAGCGATTTGATGCAGAATCCCAAAGCTTACTTAACATAGCCCAGGACATTATATAACATGATTAGCGATTTAATTCCAGGCCGCCTGGCATGGTTAATATAAAATCACTTGTCGAATACTCGTTTGATCACGGTACAATCTTATGTTAGTGCAAAATGCGGCAACATTAAGTCAACATTATATTACATTATTCTTCATACTTAATACCTAGCAATGGCTTTTTAGCCATTATAGAGTCGTTTAGTTTTTTAAACACCTCAAATTCTCTGGTTGAAGATTTTACGTGAATTCCTAACTTTGTTAAAACATCAGTTTTTTTTAGGTTAATCAAAACAATAACCTGTTCCCTAAATATTTGAGCACTTGATATTGTTAACTTCTGACTTAGAACCAGTAGCGTAGGTGAAAGAAATGTGATAGAAATCAATGGGATATTAATTACCCATAGTTCGTTTTCGAAAACATTAATGTTTCCAGCAACAAATTCAGTCCAGTTCTCTTTACTGAATAGTAGTAAGAGTGACTTAACGCTGCCAATTAATCCCAAAAATAGGACTATCATGATTGATATTCCTATAACAAGGCTCATGTTTAAGTACATTTGAATATCCAATTTCTGTCTGGATATAGTTTCTTTTTCGTTATCTTCCAGTAAGTTCAGTATCATCGACCAAAGAATACTCGTTTGTATTCCATAAACTGACTCGCCATAGTCGTCCAAAGTAGCCATTATGTTTCCGAAGAGTGTGGGCATTATAAAGGTAGTTTCGGGGTAGTTTTCTTTTCTTGACCTATAGTTGTTATACAAACGAAGGTATCCACCGGAAATCTGCTGAAATATTTCGTTGATTTCTTTCTCGAGTTGTCCATGAATCAAATTTCTCCATTTCACTTTTTCCTGTCTTATATTTTTTTCTTCACCTGATTCCTCAGTTTGCTTCGTTTCCCAAATTCTCTTATAAAACTCTGAAAGACCCTTAATGATTGAAATTTGGTATTTTGACGAAATAATAGATGTTTCATTCCATTTATGAGCTAATTTCTTAAGTGAATTCCTTGCTTCACTAGAAAACGATAACCAATTTTCATCAGAACCTATTCCGTGGGGTTGATTCTTGGGTTCATAAAAATTTTCAAACGGCCATTCAGAGATCCTATAGTTGAACTTGATAGCTCTAATCTCTTTTTCAATTACTAGCTTTTTCTTTAACTGATAGTTCAATAATTGTGCCCGTAAAGGATTGAGTATCCACAATGGAATTTGCTGAGCAAATAGGAATATATATTCTCTCAAGGCTAAAAGGACAATTGCCAATCCAAAGACAATAAATGCTTGATAAATAATTGGCGATAGCTGGAAGTTATCAATACTAAGAATCAAAGTATCGAAATCTTCTCTAATATTTCCCTGAGCAATTGTCACAAGCAGCCAACCAAGTACTATAGGAACTAAGCCTGCCTTTAAGAATGCCGGACCAACGTTAATGGGGATTTTTTCAAGTAGTGATGCTATCATTAGTTAGTCATCTGGGCAATCTTCAGATTCCTCCACATAACAATCGGCATCTTCGCAATATTTGAGACGTGCTCTGATTGAATTCAAATACTCATGATGAAATTCTTTTTCAATTTCTTCGGGATCACCTTGGATTTCAATTAATGCATCCTCAAGACTAATGAAGCTCTTCTTCTTTATATTATTATAGTTCTCAACTACAAGCTTGGGATTAATAACTCCAATAATCTTTTCTTTCTCCTCAACAATTATGACTTTGATCTTCAAGCTGTCACTCGCCTTGGCTACCCTTATTGCATTTTCTTCGCTATCAACTACAAGACAGTATTTGGAGGACTTGGATCTGTTTAATTTTTCTTCCTCTAATCCCTCGAAGTTATAAGAGGCTATATTCTTTATCTTCATTATTCTATCAATTAAATGGATATCCTACAACAACCGAAACCTTAGTTCGATCTCCAAGGGGATCGTCTGAAGCTTCTTTAGCTAAATCAGAGAACTCCACAACAAAGCCTCCAATGAAATCAATTCCCGAGGCTGCATTTTTATTAAAGAATATTCCAAGCCCTAAGTTCGATGTGGCGGATTTCCCTGCTACATTAATGTCATTCCTTCTATATTGAACGGTAAACCCTACTCGTTGACAAACATAGGTGGCATCAACTAGTATTTTTCGGTTGTCAACATCCGAATTAAATGAATCGATCGGCCCAATGGCATTCTTTGGGTCAATCGCAAGCAAACTACCGGAACCTGTTAATGAATTAGCATAGAAATTGGCCTCGGTTAACTCCGATGCATTGTCCTGAACACCAAATTGATAGGCAAATCCTATCCATATATTAGCCCAGGATGGACTATAAGTTATACCTATATTATGAAGGGAGATATCATAACTTTTCTCTTCAATTGAAACAGTTGTACTATCCCATAGATTTATCTTTTTTCGATTCCAATCTAGATTATAATAAAAGTAAACATCGTCATTATTAGGAAAGGGGATTCTAATTGCAGGATTGAGAGAAGCACCCCCAAAAAATTGAAACTCGCTATCCTTATAGAGAATCGTTTTTCCCTCTGTAGCTGTAAAATGCAACCCGCCTCCGATAATTAGTTCACAATTATTCTGAGACGTCCAACTATAGTAATATCTTCCTGATATTTCAGAAGCTCCAAAATTGAGGTTCACTTGAGAGTACGGAAATATTATGGCCGTTTCTCCCTTGGAATCCTGAATAAGGCTTTGGCCATGCACCCTACTAAGTAGGGCTAACAGCAATACTAAGGTGGCCGATTTTAGGTGCTTCATTCGAATCATCTCCTATTATTTCCTTTTTTTCATCCAAAACTTTCTTTACAGGTGTACTATCAGTTTTGGTGACTGTTATTGTAACCTCAGTATTTTTCGGGCCTTTGCATTTTAGAAAAACATCTAACTTGCCCTCAACATCTATCGATTTAGCTGAACTCTTCCACTTCTTTCGTGCTGAGTCTTTCTTCATTTTGAATCGCACACCTTCTAAAGAAGCCTTTAACCATTCCAAGGCAGAAGTTGAAGATGCTTCAATTTTATATATGTGAGTTGGCATGTTTTATGTTTTAAATGAACAATAATCCCTATCATCGAAAGGGCCTTTAGCATTTATGAATTACGAATCAGTTTTTTTAGTTTATGATGGAAGAACAGTTTCCACCAGGTCAGACTCTTCGAGGTAGTCAAGATTTATGGTGGTCACTTAGCCAGCATAATTGATGTAGTCGATAAGAGTTGTATCCATAGATTTTTGAGGAGCAAATTATAGCTGAATTTGGACAGTGTCAATCCCCATTATTAGGTATTTTTCTAATGATCTTGGTGTCTGCCCCAAAAACTGGCTTTGGTTGAATGTTCCTAAAAAGGAACCTCAAAATACGGCTTGAGATTTACTTATCCGATTGAATTCCTTCTCCCCAAGGATAAGGCTTGGTGAAGGGCATGATCATCGAAAAATTGACACTGATAATTTTCCATTGCCCGTCATCCTTGATCAACACCCAGCACTCCTTGCCCCAATTCCGGAGTTTATCGTCTTCAAAAAACCCATAGTCGAACGTGACCATGCCAATGAATTCATCGTTCCTGATCTCCAGATTGTGGAAGTCTTCGCGGCAGTCACCAAAAACCGACAGCAGGTGCATAAAGCCCTCGGGAGAATCGTACATGGCACCTTGGGAGCCATTGCCTACCCAGGATATTTTTTCTTTCACAAAGAGCTTCATAAACTCCTCCTTATTCTCCGTTACAATCGCTTCCTTGAATTTTTCGACTACCTGCTCAATCGCCTTTTTATCATTTGTTTCGACATCCTGGCAAACTGAACTGCCGGATATGACCAATGCCTGCACTATGAGCAGCATTCTTAGTTTATTCATATTTCAATGTTTGAAGTTGTCCTGCCTACCTCCTATCGCCCAGGCGGATCTGCCGATTGCCACTCCTTCCTTGTACCGTTTGCACCCTGCCTGAAAGTCCTCAGCCGTCTCAAATAAGTTTCGCAAGGGTCATTTTCCCTTTTTTCAACTTTCCATCGCTTTTACTCAGCCATTCCATGGAAAGTTTCTTGCCATCTGTTGATAACAGATCGATCAATTCGTTATAAGCATATTCTGTAACGGACTTTCCGCCAATTTTGATCAGTTGATCACCTTTTTGGATGCCGATGTTCGCTGCAGGCGACCCTTCATCAACCAGCTCAACAACAAAACCACCTCTGCCGGTCGGATAATGCGCATATTGTAAGCCGGAGCAGTTGACTCGAAAATCGTCGTTGAACTTCCGATTAGGCTCCAGATACATTTTGCTATTGGCATAATCGAATGTAATGTTGAATCGGTTCAGAATATAGTTCCCAACCAGGCCAATAAACATATTGCTCGCAGTAGGACCTTTCTCCAACGTGCTGAGTCCGGTTGGCACATTTTCAAATTGATAGCCTGCAAGTGATACCCCATTTATTCTGGATTCCTTGATCACGAAAGAACCGGTACCACCTCGTCCAATTTTCGAGGCGAATCTATCTGCATTTTCTATCAACTGATATTGCTTGGTGACCGGCGTATTCAGACTCGCTGCCATGCTGGCTCCTGTGTCCACAATGGCCTTGCCTTCGACACGTGTGTTATCGGAAAGGATGAAAGCAACTTCCATCATTGGAATTCTCATTCCAAGATCAATATCCACGCCCTCTCCTTTGCCCTTGTACATATACCCTTCCGGCTCGTAAAATCTGATGACCCAATTGTCATAGTCAAACTCGGTCACATATTGGGAAAGTTGGGGATAGCCCAGTACGCAATGGTGAATTCTGCCCGATTTGATGCTTCCTGAGTCATCCCTTAGCACCATGGTCGAGTTTTTGAATTCCACTCCGTTGATGTTGATCGTATTTCCTGCACTTGTTTCTACTGTTTTTCGCTGACCACTCGCGCCCATGACCGGCATTTCCCCAGTCACCTTCAGACCAATCTCTTCGGCTTTTCCTTTGTCCATAAAGACACCCATGGCCCCAGTATCAAAGGCAAAATCAAATTCAGCAGAGCCATTTACCGAGCCCGAAAGGATGATATGGGCTCCATGCATTTTGAAAGGCACTTCTCCAACCAGCTTGTTCTGAGCAAAGCCATGAATGGCTAGCCCCAGAAACATCATTATGGCAGTTAAAACTTTTTTCATCGAGTTCATATTTTTTTGAGCTCAAGGAAAAGGCATTTATGAAGGTCTGGAAAACGAACTATTTGTCCTTTAGAGATAATCTTCTGAACGGGCGAATGCCAGCTTTGTCCAGTTCAAATAGCAAAACAGGCAAGTCAAACATCGTTTCGCGGTTTTGGACATAAATTTTGACCGTGCTTAGCAAAATTGATAGCTTGATTGCTCATGAGGCGTTATGCAGAGCCATTTATACACCTGGTCTTTTGGTTTCTATTGGGATATCTCGCCTACAATAACCTGGGAACGAAGCTGATCACCATCAAAGGCCCCCTCGGAGAGGTCCGGCAATTCCAGGAACCGCAGTATGATCAGGTTCTCCTTCTCTTAGTTGATCTCTTCTTCAAGGCGGTTCTCTTCTATTGGGCGGTGACTATCCTGATCACGGAATACCTGACCTATCGAACCAGAGCCAATCTATTGAAATTGGTAGCGGTGTTCGTCGGAACGTTTTTGCTGTCATATCTGATCAATATGGTCATTATGGCTTCTTTCGAAGAACATCCACCACTAAGAGCCACCCGGCTGTTCAGCCTATCCATCCTTCTTCATTTTTTCATTATGCTCTTAGCCGTGGCCTATGGTCTTTCTAGAGAAAGGTTTAACGCAGAGCGGCTGCAAAAAGAGATCAAGGCAGAGAAGCTGAAGACAGAACTCGACTTTCTCAAGTCACAGCTAAACCCGCATTTTTTGTTCAATACATTAAACAACCTATTCGCGGAAGCGAACAAGCATGAAAATCCAACTCTGTCGAGTGGAATAGCCAAGCTGTCTCAAATGATGCGATACATGCTTTACGAGAGCAATGAATCCTTCGTGAGCCTTGAAAAGGAAGTAAACTACCTACACAGCTTTATTGAACTCCAGATGCTGAGGGTATCGCCAAAGGATCCCTTTAAGCTAGAACTTGATATGGACAACTACGATCCTACTCTGAAAATTGCCCCCCTGCTGTTTCAGCCACTTGTGGAAAATGCATTCAAGCATGGTGTATCATTGGAGTCCGAGTCCGTTGTAAGCATTTCTCTGAGCACGCAAGGCGAACAGCTATGCTTCTCTATCAAGAACAACAAATCCACGGATCCTCGAGAGATCGAGCATTCGGGCATTGGGCTGGCCAATTTGAAAAGAAGACTGTCACTGATCTACCCGGAAGCGCATACTCTTGAAACAAATGAAAACTCAAAGGAATTTAGCGCCTTGCTAAAACTTGAATTGGACAAAGCAAAACTCTAAAGGATGAAAATCAACTGCATTGCCATCGACGACGAACCCCGTGCCCTGGAGATCATAGAAGACTACATCTCCCGTATTCCTTTCCTGGAATGTCTGGGATCCTTCCGCAGTCCCATCAAGGGGTTTGAGTTTCTCAAAGCCAATAAGGTTGACCTCATTTTTCTGGACATCAATATGCCCAAACTTTCGGGGATCGAGTTGATCAAGACCTTGAGCCCTCGCCCGCTGATCATACTGACCACGGCCTACTCGGAATATGCCGTGGAGAGCTATGGTCTTCATGTGTTGGATTACCTTTTGAAGCCCATCGAGTTCAATCGTTTTTTCATGGCAGTCAACAAGGCCATTGATGCCGGAAATCATACTGCATCCGAACCAAAGACCATGGAACCGGGAAGCGCTTATGTCTTTGTAAGAGATGGAAATAAATTGGTCAAAATACAGCGAGATGAAGTGCTGTACATCGAAGCTTCAGGCAATTATCAAAGCATACATAAGCATGATGGAAAGATCCTCAGTTTGATCAAAATGGATGAGCTTTTACAGCTATTCCAAAGCTCAAGAATTGTCAGGGTACATAAGTCATACGCGGTAAACGCTGACAAGATCGATTCCATTCAAAACAACCGGATCAGGATCGGAGATCATATCATTCCCATTGGTGAAAGCTATAAGTCTGGATTTTATTCGCTGTTGAAACCTTCGGACGGCTGACAGCAGTCACAGCTCCCCTACTCGTTCTGAGAAAAGCCCATTTCTACGCACCTTGATCTTTTGCCATTCCTCTAACCCACTCCTGACTTACGATTAGCTCGCTTTTGAAATGCTTGCCTGGCAATCACCATCGCAGTGATCGAGGATATATAGCAAGCTGGATCTTTTCTCCCTGAGGGAATTGATCTCCTCCTCCATCAGTTGAACTTTCTTCTGAATGGACTTCTCAAGCGAGTCACAATCCAGTCCATCGCTTTTCCGGGTGTTGAGGATCTCCTTGATCTCTTTGATGGTAAAACCCAGGGTCTTGATCTGTTTGATCAGCTTCAATTGCTTTAAGGCTTCCTGGTCAAAAGTCCTGTAGTTCCCCGCAGTGCGGCTTGATCTGCCCTGGTCGATCAGTCCGATCTTGTCATACCATCGTATGGTGTCTTTGGAAAGGCCTGTGATCCTGGATACTTCGCCGATAAGCATATTTCAAAGTTTTTTACAAAAAGAGGAACCCTGGAGCTAACTCCAAGCCGTTACCATCTTCAAAAGATAGAAAAATGATGAATAGCGGATTTCTCTTGGCTGCGGTTTTTTTGTTGATGAGTGGCGCCATTAAGGCTCAAAGCTCTCATGAAAGAGAGTCTTTTATCGAGGACTCGGATGTATTGGCTTGCCAATTAAGCGGCGATGAGTTTCAGAAAAGAAAGGCTGTATTGCAGGAAAAGGTCTTTTCCAGGGTGAAAAAAGTGGAAGAGTTGGAAAACGGTTATGCCTTCTTTTTTGAGCAGGAAGGAGATCAGCTCATCACCGTAGTCGATTATATGTTGGCCGAAAACAAGTGCTGTCCCTTTTTCAAGCAGGATCTAAGCATACTCCCCAATGGTGAAGGCTTTATCTGGAAGCTGACAGGAAGCGAGCAGGTCAAGGAGCTGCTTGATGATATGTCTGAGGCTTGGGATTGACTGATCGATGAATGGGGTTAAAGCCTGTCAACACCTCTGGATTCTTGAAGATTCGCAACATTGCTGTAGCGAGCCGGTATTTCAGCAAGTCTGAGCTGATCTAAAGGGGCACTTTCCCTATCCTTTTACTGTTTATAGATTGCCCATTCCTACAAATCTTTAGTACGAAAGAAAATCAAAATAGAGCATTTACCTGTTTTTGACCAGAGGCCCTGGCCCAAATGCTTGTGCCTGGATTGGGTTTAAGCACAACAAGGTTAGATTTCCTGAAACGTAATATTTTCTCACCTTTTTTTGCATAAATGTGCATTATTTATAGAGTCGTTATTAGGAATTGACGGTCATTTCGATATAATATTGATTGCTAACTATTTATCAAACCATGAAAGAAAGTACGCAACTTCCATTGGAGGCAGGTCACTTTCTGCAACCTAGAAGCAAATACGAGATTAAGGGAGTCTTGGGTGAGCCAGGTGGATTTGGAATCACGTATTTAGCCTATTTCAAAGGTCTTAACAAGCAGGTAGCAATTAAAGAGTACTACCCAAAGAATATCTGCATTCGAGATGGTTATGAAGTTGAAGCTATCCTTCCCTATCAACAACTTTTCGATCAAAACAAAAATCGATTTCTAGAAGAGGCCAGAAACCTGGCAAAGTTCGATCACAAAAACATAGTTCGCATTGTGGATGTCTTTGAAGAAAACAATACGGCGTATTTTGTAATGGACTACATCAGAGGATTGACTCTTTATGAGTTGGTCAGGAGCCAACATTTTCTTATAGAGAGTGTAGCAATTAAATATATTCAACAGGTTGGTCACGCTCTGGAAATTGCACATAACAGCAATCCCAGACTTTTACATCGAGACATCAAACCTCAGAATATAATTATATCAGAAAGTGATGAGGCTATTTTGATAGATTTTGGGGCAGCAAGGGAAATAGTGAGCTCAGATATGGTATTCACAGGAATTTTGACTCATGGATTCGCTCCGCCAGAACAGTACGAGCCACAGGGAGAAAAAGGAGTGTTTATTGATATCTATGCACTAGCATCGACATTCTATTTTTGCGTAACTGGCACTATTCCAATACCTGCTCCTAATAGATTACAAGCGGAATTACCCTCCCCCACTTCACTCAATCCAGGCATTTCGAAAGGATCAGAAATTGAAATTTTAAAAGGCCTTGAGTTGGATCACAATAAAAGGCATAAAGATATTTCGGAGCTTACATATTCACTTAGTAAGATAACACCACTTGATGGTGCAAAGCAATACAGCTTAACTGATGACCAAAAAAATGGGCTTAGAATTGCCGAAAAATTCATAGAGGATCCAAGTGTTAATGTGTTGAGAATCTCTGGACCTGAAGGAAGCGGTAAGACTTTTCTAATATGGAAGCTGTTGGAGATTATTCGCAATAGGCACCGGACTGCCAAGATTTTTGCCATTGGGAGTCGTGTAGCGGAGAGTTTAAAAAATCGAAGTGGTCTAGAGGTATCTAGTCTGTATAGTGCCATGTATAACTTTTCAGACCTTGAAGGTGGTCAGTCAGAAATAATTGATATTGCGAAGCTTGAGAACGACACAGATGTAAAATTGGAACAAAAGACGTTTGTCTTAAGAGACAATCACGACGATAATAGCATCACCTACATAATTGATGAAGCGCAACTTTTATCAGATAGATACTCAGAGAATGATCTTTTCAAACTTGGAAGTGGAAAACTCTTTAGTGACTTCCTAAACTACGCTTCACTAGACAACAACCCAAGTAGAAAAGTAATTCTAATTGGTGACCCATACCAATTACTAAGAGGCAGTAAAGAGGAGACTCCCATGTGTGAAGAAGTGTTATTGAACTCGTATTCAATTCCAACAATGGAAGTTGCTCTTAGTGAGCAGGTTTCAAGCGAACCAGAAAATAGCATCGCGAAAGGTTTTGAAACCATTACAAGGGGAATTGACAATAAGCAGTTTAATTACCTCAATATCGACCCGGATATCAAGCATATTTTCACATTAAAAAAGACTGATTTTGAGGAGACTTATAGAGGTAACAGTTCTGACATGGACTCAATCGTTATCACTTATTCGAACAAGAACTGTGTTGAGATAAATGAATACATCAGAAGAATCATCTTTCACAAATCGGATGGTTTGCAATTGGGGGATAGAGTCTTGTTGCAAAATAACATTTCAATAGAGTCCAATGGTGCACTTTACAGTTTACACCAAGGAGAATTTGGCAAAGTAGTGAGAGTAACTGACAAGACTGAGTCACACATTCAGCCACTTAAAGGCTATGGAAGAATTGTACTTGAACTTAGAGAGGTAGAGGTGCATTTTGATAGGTTGATACAGCCAGTAACAGTTCTAATGCTTGATGACTACTTGACATCAGAGGAAAGAGACATAGCTAAGGAAGATCGAATTGCCCTATTGATCAAAGCCCGTAAAAACATTCAAGAAGAACTAGGTAGATCCCCTAATCCAACCGAAATCGGAAGATTGCTAGCACAAAACAAATATCTGAATGCTGCTCTATTGAAATATGGTTATGCCATTACTTGCCACCGAGCCCAAGGAAAAAAGTGGAATAATGTGTTTATCAACTGTGAGACTGAGGAGCGGTCCAAAACCAATGAAAATTACTATAGATGGTTATATACTGCCATGACATGTTCCTCTTCGAAGGTGTTCTTGCTAAACGCTCCTCAGATTTTCCCTTGGTACAAAGTAGCTTGGAAAGAAAATACTTCGAGCTTTGATGAGTTTTCAAAATCAGAAACAGGCAAACGAAAATTAGGATTAACTGATTTGGAAATTCCTGAAGAAATAAATTCCAAGCTAGACAAGCTGGGTTTTCCTTCCGATAAGATATTTCTCAGGTTGCTCTGGATCGAATGTCAAGAAAAGCTCAGTCCAAAGGATATACAAATTGACAATGTAGAGCACAAACAATTTCATGAGGTATATCACTTTCGAGGACCTAACTCTGAGAAAGTAAGGGTCATATTTTACTACAATGCAAAAGGAGAAATAAGCAAGAGAAAATTGTTGCCAGTGAATAAGCTCACGCAATCAATTGAGAAACTATTAGATCAGTCAGAGGAGAATAGGGAAAAACTAGAATTTCCACATGAGTTTTTGGATATCTTTTATGCAAAGTTTAAAAAATTGCTATCAATAGAAAAAATTCAAATTAAGTCAGTTAATAATCATCAATACAAGCAGGAATATACTCTTGAGCGGGAAAAGGAGTTTATTCTTCTTCAAATATTCTACACTGGAGAAGGGTTTATTTCAACTGTGATGCCGCAGAAGTACAATTCGAATTCAATTCTTAAGGATGTAAAGAAATGTTTTGAAAAATTGGATGGCTATGAGTGAAGTGGAAAACTTATCGAGGTACATAAGAGAACTTGCAAATGAGGGCAAGTTTGAGAACATCATCATTAATTTCAATAGCAACAAAGAAAGTTATGATCAGAATGGAATTGTCCAAAATCAATTCTTGCTAAAAGATTTATTCGATGCCTACCGAAAAACCGAAAAAATCAGGGAAGGATTTGAGTTCATCAAGTACTACGAAATTGATATAAACAGCCTAGAGGAGAACTATTGCTTAAATTCTTTTGGCTGGTTACTCTATTCTAAAGTAAAAAACGAATCGATTTCAGGTAGTTTAAGTAATGATTCGATTTCATATCTTAAACAGACGCTACCTAGGCTTGATCTGGACAACTCCTATTCAGTAAACCTATTTACGAACCTTATTACTAAGACTATTTATGCGGTTAAGAACAGCGGAGACCCTGACATCCAGATTATATTCAAATTGTTCAAGTCAGCGAATATCTTAAAGAATGATGAAGTTAAAAGAGTCTTAGCCAAGGACGAATTTATTATTGGTGGTATACTTGGTATCCTCAAGGTATCTCAACGATTCTCATGGGCATTCAGCTTTCTGGATATGTTGTCGTTAAAAATATCAGAAAGTACACAAGCTCCAATACTCAATTCATATGGTTGGCTGTTGTATGCAAAGTTGAAGGCAGAGTTTGAGGATTTGGAGTCTCCCCCACCTGAGAAAGCTGACACTTTATTGATAGATTATGTTGATTCCTATGAACCTTCAACAGACTCTAGTTCAATTCTCAAAACTCTTGATTTGATTTCTGAATCGATTGAATGGTATTCCAGGACTGATGGATACAGTCCTTTTTCAATGCTCTTTAAAAAATATCTGAAAGTCCAAAAAGCTCAGAACAATACTAATTGGGATTCCGTCATTGAATTCTTAACCAAATTCAAAGTGGAAGATTTGAGTGAGGAATGTGAGTTGATGGAATATGAAAAAAAGGGATTAAAGAAACAGACTGAGCTGGCCTCAAACAAAGAAGCATGGTATGCTGCATATACCCATGCATTATTCAAAACTGGCGAATTTGAACAATGCTATAAATTGGGAATTGCAGCGCTTGAAGAGATTCAAAAATTCCATTATAACAATGACATTTGGATTGCAAGAAGGGTGGCACTTTCTAGGAAAGAACTAGGAGACGTTGACACAGCTATTAACGATCTTTTAGGAATTCTAAAAAAGACCCAAAAGTGGTTTATCCAGAAGGAAGTAGCAGATCTATATTTCATAAAAGATGATCTAGATTCAGCCATGTCATTTTCAATTGGAGCTGCGCTTTCTTTTGGAGACGTTGAGAACAAAAGTGGATTGTTCTATCTGATGGGCAGGATACTGAAAGCAAAAGGAAGCTTGAAAGTGGCATTTGAACATTTTCTTTTGTCGAAACTAATTCGAGATGAGCAGGGTTGGAGTGTGCCTAATGAACTAAAAATCGAACTTTCTAAAACTAAAGATGAATCGATTCTGGCAGACTTCGACAATTCTAAGCCCCTATTAAAAAAGCTAGCCAAATATTGGAAAGGAACAAAGCCTGTAAATCAGGATAGGGTCAAGGGCTGGATCTCGAATATTCGAACTGATAGAGGGTTTGGCTTCATAAAGGGGACTAATAAGAAAGACTATTTTTTCAGACTTAAAGAATTCAAATCTGAACCTTCAAAACTAGAATTGAATGCAAAAGTTTCTTTCAAGTTACAGCCTTCCGTAGATCCAGATAAAAATGATCAGGCTGTTGATATACATTTGAATAATAAATCGAATCCAAGATAAGAAGAGCAGGGGTTGATCTCCCTTCCTACGGAATAAGTATAAAGGCTTCCGATAACTCAACTTTGAGCTGTCACAATAAACCTCGTCCAGATTTGAAAGACTTCCATATCATGACAGAGACTTTACAAGTAACTAGTCGAGAGCTACTAATTAGTTTAGGAAGCCAAGAGTTTAATGATACTCTTAACTTAAGGAGAGTCAAATAAACCCATTTGATCTATCCTGAGTGTTTTGAAAGTTGTATACCCTCTAGCATTAAGGTTGGATGATTTTTTTAAACTGATTAGAAACTCCTTATAAGCCCTGCGTTCCCTTTCAACAGTACCATATTTTCTTTCGTAAATCCTTAGAATCTCATCCTCACTGCAATGTTCCAAGTTCATCGCCATATATGTCAACAACCTAGGACCAAAAGCATATTTCAATTTCTTGGCAGCATATAAGGCTCTAGCAATGTTCAGTTCAGGAAAAGGATTATCTTCTAAATTCAACTCCAACACCTTCTCTTTTGTGGCTTCTAAAAATCCATCTGTTACAACTCTTCTAGTATTCTCTTTTGGATAGAGTTCTATAGCTATTGATTCTATATTGAGAAAAGTTGTTTTTGAGAGGCTATCAACACTTGTCATACGAACACTACCATTTTCAAATGCCCAAGTCTTTGCAAGAGGCCAAATATCTACGTCAATGCCTTTGAATTTAATCTTAACTCCTCCAAAGCGCGATTTTTCAACCCTGTAGCCCTTAAATTCATCTAGTAACACTTTTAAATCATTCTGAAGAACTACTAAATCAATATCTCGTGGAATTGCCTTATGTCTCTTGAAATAGATATCTTTAGGAAAACCTCCAAAGAGGTATAGGTCCAATTTCAACTTTTTTAGTTTCTGGAAAAGACTATAGATGACCTTTTTGTTCTTCGTTCTTGGAAGATTCTTTAGATACTCCCTAAAGCGATAACGAAGATCATTTTCAAACAAGGCTTCCTGATTAGCCATTCCTTACCTCTTGGTGTAATTGTCTTGCAAAACTATCAGTCATTCCACAAATGTAGTCTGCCAATAACTGTAATTTAATATAATTTGGATCATCTTCATTACAATCATCAAAGTTGTATTCAAAAATCGCTTTGTAATTTGATGATAGTAGCGAATAGATTTTAAAGGCAAAAGGGTTATTTCTCCTGCTTTTTTTAGCCGTCTCACTTCCATCATAAGGATATTTGTCGATCCCTTCCCAAAAATGATCCATCAAATCATGGATTATATTTCTTCCCATTATTTCAAGTTTCAATATTTCAGGTTGTCTAAAAATCTTATTGAACGCGATTTCCTTACACTTTTTAACAACCATGCCACGATCTTCATTTGCTACAAGTTCATTTGTATAGCTGCCCTGCATGATTTCCTTATAATGTTTAAAGAACTCCTTCACTACAGCCTCAATATGTTCCCCCATAATCAGAGTTCGCAATATATTCATTCTGGCTTCCGATAATGATTGGCCGGACAATTCTAAAAACTCGCATTTTTCATGTACATATGAATTGATGTCATCCTCTTTCGTTAAGCCGTAATCTTCTGCTTCTTTGGCTAAAATTTCAATTTTTATTTTTGGCTTAAATTTTTGATTGACAGCCCTTTTATAGATATTCTCTTCTGCCTTTTGTATGGTATCAGAAATCAAGGGACAAAGTTCGGATCGAATTTCATACCATGTTAAGACTTTCTTTTTAATCCCATCCTCTAGGTCAATTAAGGAATAAACAATGTCATCAGCTGCTTCAACCAGATAAGTAATTGGGTGCCGAAATCCCGATGTACCCGTCTCCCGCTCCACTTTTTCCAGTAAATCCTTTTCAGACTGAAAGTACCCTAATTTTTTGTACTGTTGACCCTTGGACATTCCAATTTTGGTCGATGCGCTGATATATTTTCTAATTGCCGACAATGTACCAAGTGTGAGGTTTAACCCTGAGAAATCACCGAGCATTTGCAGCTTACTAACCAAACGTAGTGTTTGAGCATTACCATCAAAATTTAAAAAGTCTTGCTTCTTTGCTTCGTTATCAATGAACGATTCCTTGGCGCTACTAATTTTTCTATCGAACCAATCGCGCATCGCATCTTCTCCAGAGTGACCGAAAGGAGGATTACCCAAGTCATGTATAAGTCCACATGTACTAGCAAGAAATACAATGTCCGTTCTTTGATAGTCTTTAATTTCCTTTTTACTTAATAGCTCATTTCCTACCCTCTCAGCAATTGCTCTTGACAAGTTAGATACCTCAAGTGAATGGGTCAGTCGTGTCCTAACCGAGTCATTAGGTTCAAGAGGAAAAACCTGAGCTTTGTCTTGTAGTCTCCTAACAGGAGTAGAAAAAAGGCAGCGATCATAATCTCTTTGGAACTCGGATCTATGATCCCCCTTAATTAAAGGCTCGTTGTTAGAATCCTGATTATCAAAATTCTTTAACCTCTTACTATGCAATAATTTATCCCAATGCATTTTCGATTGTTTACGAAATTTATATTTCTTGTCTATATTTTGGTAATTTACAGATATTCTATCGGCCTTTTTGTGAAGTTATAGTAACAGGCATCTAAATGACAAACTAGTTGGATTCCAATTCATTAATATATAGGCTGAAGTTTCTTTTCAATACCCGTTTTCCTCATTGTGGAATGTGCTTTTCTTCAGCATCAAGGACTAAATCGTGCAGGCTTTTGCTCTTGTTGCAACCTAATCCAGACTATCAGTCTCGCGGATAAAACCCTTTCCAAAGATGCGGATTTCAAACAGGTTTTTGTCACCGTTTTCCTTGAGAAGTGTTCTTTAAACAATCTTTCGTGAAGTAGCCCCTTTTTCTCACCTTTAATTATGACTATCAAAATTCGTATAGTAGATAAGAATTTTCAATCCTCTCTTTTGGGTATTTTTATGGAGGTTAAAATAAGCTTTAACAAGGATTGAGCTAATGGCCACTAATCTTCTCAGCATCCCCTATTCTACGATTCCTAGCATAGCAAGAAAGGCAAGCAATCCAGCCTACGGTTACCCGTTAGATTTGTAGAATGGCCTTAATTATTGATTGAGGCAAAACTCACCCAAAAATCCAGAGCCTCAGACCAGAAGCATCCTAGAAGGATTATAGTCTGTTATAAACCGATCCCAGCTTGCTAAGCCATTCAGGCACCGCTTTCCGAAGAACGACTGATCGCCTCCTGACCATTATAAACCAGCCTTGTCGACCAAGGGATTGGGTTTCTTAGGGCGAAATGGGCCATGCAGCCATTTTCGGCTTCGTTGAGTAGATCCTTGATCTTTTCCTCGGGCTCGGGACTCTCGATGATCACATGGGTTTCAACCATATCGCAGGCACCATCGGTCATGTATCCATGGTCGCGCATGTGGCCGAGGTTGGTTCTGAATACGATGCGCTGCTCCAACTTCAGGCTATCGACCCGGATCTTTCGAGCCGTAAGAATATCGGTCAAATGAGTCATGAGACAAAAACCAATGCCTGCAGAGAAAAAAGCCAATGGCGGTGGTGCGGTGTCCTCTCCTACCGGGGGCTGCTCATCGCAATACAGCTTCACCGGACTGAACCCGGGTATATTGACGGAAACAATGCCGGTCTTACTCTGCATCTTACCGGCTTCTGCGCTCAGATTCACTTCGAAACGATAGGGCTCGGGATGACGGGCCTTGCTGAATTTGGTCGATTCATATTGGGTTTTGGCAGGTTGCTCTGAACTCAGTTCACCCACATGATAAAATTTCTTTTCTGACATTCTATGCTGTATTTATTGTTGGGACATTCATTATCCAAACATCTTTGAATAATATGTCGAATCTAAGATAAGAACAGCAGCAGATGATTTCCCCTCCTATGGATTAGGAATGAAGCAAAGTCAGGAAAGTGCCTGAACGAGATCCGGGAGCTTTGAAGATGTGATCCCCCAACCCCAATATCGATCGGGATCGTTTTCAGCTCAATGGAATTGGCACCGATCAGCAGTAATACCTCCGAAGAGGAGATCTGATCTTAGCTTCCCAGATGATCCCCAAGTCGCTTCAATGAATCCTCCCAAAACCGATCATAGAAAGAGAGCCATTCCGAGATCGACTTTAATTGCCCCGGATGAGCCTGACAGAAGCGTTCCCGGCCCTGGGTTTGCATGGAAACCAGGCCAGCAGACTCCAGTGACTTGATATGCTTGGTCACACCCTGCCTGCTCATATCGAATTGCTGGGCTATCTGGGTAATTGGAAGGGCTGTACTGGCCAAAACCAGGGCGTGGAAGATCTCACGCCTTGTCGGGTCAGCGATGGCCTTGAACAATCGATCAATGGGCCGGTTGGGTTTTTCCATCTTTGAGGTATTCGGGTAAAACAGATAAACAGCCATCCCATCCCATATCGAAATGCCCCATAACCTCGGCTGCCGAATCGCCATACTGAGCGATCCCGGAATGAACCAGGGTCAGAACCGTCTGCCCTCCCTCCTGCTTTAGGGTCCAGGTAACGATGGTCTCGATGGGCGCATCTCCCGTGGTCCAGGTATATTTTAGGGTATAGGGATCAGCCTCCAGCACCTTCCCGCTGATCTTGGTGCGACCGTGCTCTTCTGTGGCGGTAAATGTGTATTGGTATCCGGGTTCGGCCTTGAAATCGGCATGGATGAACCATTTAGAGATCTCATCCGCTTCTGTGATGGCCTTCCAAACCTTATCGATACCATGCTCGAATACCTGTTCCTTGACAATTTGATCTTTCATAACAAGTTCGTTTAAATGCAACTAAAAGGTTGCAAGTTATGATGTCAATTTGGAAAGCGCAACTTTTGGGTTGCATTAATTGAAAATCTCAAGCTGGGAACTAACCTCCCGTTATTCGTGAGATCTCTTCCAGCATTTGTACGGCGTTTTGATTGGATTGGTCCAGGCGCAGGGATTCCCGGTAATGCCGTGAGGAGTTTTCATAGTTCTTCTGATGAAAGAACATCTCTCCCAGGCTGTCATGAAGATTGCTGTTTTCCGGAAAGGCATCCAGGGCGATTTGTAACAGTATAATGGCATGATCGACACGATCCATGCTCAAATACCGGTATGCCATGCCATTCATGTGCCCGGCGCTGAAAAGCTCTTCCCGGGCATAGGTGGAATCAAGCTCCTTGGTCTTGAGATAAAGATCCTTGGCAACCGGCGGACCCTGAACCTCCAGGGCATATCCGAAATCCTGATAATCGATCAACGGCTGTTTCTCCCTCAGCTTCATTTCAATACTAAATCCCTCAGCTTCCATCACCGTCAATCTCTCCTGACTTTTGCCATTGTAGTAATCGAGAAACTTCAGCAAATGCTCAGTGTATTCAGCGAATCCCTCTTTCAGCAATTCCGCGGACTCCTCGTCGATCCCCTTGTTCAACAAGAAATGATAGTAGAGATAATAACTTCCAAATGCCGTATGCCGCATATGATCATACTCGGCCTGATAGACATCGGCATAGATCACATCCCCGAAATATCTTTTCCGATCTATGGGCGTGGCGTCTTCGGCTCGCTTTTTACCCACGGCCAGAAACAAGGGTTTCCTGACGTAATCCGCACCCGGATAAGGTGAATCCTCCATCAAAAGATGGGCATTATAGCTCAGTGTACCGTCCAGGCTAACAATGGATCTGGTGATCCTTTCATTTTCAATCGCAAAGACCAGAGCGGCTATGGCGCCCCAGCTTCTTCCAACAACGTTTATGCCGCTGATCCTTTCGCTTCCAAGCATCCCATAGACCTGACTCAGGGCAAACTCCAAATCCCGGACCTGGCTCGTCACGCCAATCCAGTTCGCTGACATGGTCGGACTCTTTTGGGAACGGGATTTCATCGCCACCACTACATAACCATGGGAGGCCAGGATCTGACAGAGGAGATAATTATCATACCAATGCGCCGAAGAACCCGGAGCATAGAGGATCAGGGGAAAGGTTCCCTCGGCGATCTCCGTTTCTTTTCCCATGTCCAGTGGTCTTTGAAGATATTCTTCGGCCGCTTCAGGATCGACATGAGCGCTATTCACGAATCCAAGTATCTGATCATCCGCATCCTTTTCATTTTTGATAAGGGTCTCAGAACTGCTCCCCATGCGGATCAGATCCTCAAGACTCAGAGCCGTTTCCGATCTTTTATCCGCGGGAAACCAGACCGCGATCGGCATGGGTCGAAAGCCATCTCCGTAGATCCGGGTAGAATCCAATTTCTCCAAAAGCCTGAAACCAACCACATACTCGCCCTTCAATTGCTGAAACATGGTTTCTCCCCTGGCCAACCCGAAAGCTAGCAGACCGATGATCAGTAGTGCTATTCTTCCCATGCTATTTTTGTGTTGAGGATCAGGCGACCCTTATAGGCCTGCAACTTGAGCGGATTGCTCCCCTGATTGAGCGAGAATTCATAACGCCCTTTTGTTAACCGCGGACCTACATCAGGATCCTCAAATTCATCGCCGATCTCCAGCTTGATCTCCGCATGTGCGTTCAGCTCGACCCTGAGCTCATCCCTTGGGTCAAAATGGATGCTGATGTCTCCCAAAGAACTGATGCTATGCGGCCCTATCTGCGAAAATCTTTCATAGTTCAACTTCAGATCTCCATTATAATTCACTACAGAAACCGGTCCTATGGCCCCTTCCACCTCGATATCGCCTTTCATGCGCAGAAGCCGGATCTCACCTTTCATTCCCTGGATTTTCCATGGCGCCGAGTTGTTGTTTTGCCCTCCGAAATCAATGCTCAGTTCCGCATCATCCGGCAGGGAGATCTGATAAGTAACGTCCATAGTTTGGTTTCCCATGCCTTGGATCCTGTAATGCTCATTTTTGTCCTTGCTCAGCATAAAGCCAAGCCCTGTCGCTCCTCCTTGAAGCAAATAAACCTCTTCCCCCACTACTTCGATGTCTATGGTTTGGGTCTTGTTACCTGTGATCTCAATGGTGCCGGGCAATCCGCTGATCGAGATGGATCTCATGGACACATTTTCGATCCGCCACTTCTGGACAAAATCGGTGATCTCCTTCTGACGTTGTGCCGAGACCTGATACCCCATGCAGATCAAGAGCATAAACAGGATACGTTTCATAGTTCAATGGCTTTTAAGTGGTCCTTCACGGCGGGATGAACCGCATCCTGATCTTCCAATCGTTTCAGGGCATCCATTCCTTTCCGGGTTTTTGCCTCCGTGATCAGGTTGATCATGGGAATCAGCAACAAGGGACTCTCCTCCTCTTCTAGGCGTTCCTCAAGGAAGGACATTACATCTTGTTCATCCATAAATCCATCGAGAAGATTGAGGGCTGCCAATTTCAGATTCTCATCTTCCGTACCCTCGTAGATCTGAATCAGTTCGTCGGCATTATAGCCGATATGCTCGCTGTTGATCAGATGATCAAAAGCTCTGAGCTTGCCGTTTGTGCCCTGATCCGCCGGTAGAGATTGGATCAGCAGGGATCTCATATCCGCATATGCGGATTGAAGATGCTCGATGCGGTCGCTATGCAGATAATTGGCCAATAAGAACCCGATCCCGAACATCAATATGGATGCTGCTATGGAATAACCTATCCTTTTGGATCGATGCTTTGCCTGTACTTCAGGAGCGGAAGACAACCTGCTCTTCAGTCGGGCAAACTTCTGATCCATGCTTGCTCCCGCATGCTGTTCCGGTAGTTCATCAAGCATTCTCGCTACCTTGAATTCATCAGATCTTTTCATGACATCAGTTGGTTATAGATGGAAGTCAATTTTTTAATGGTCCGGTGTATGCGGGTTTTGACCACAGATTCCGAAACGGACATGCTCTCGGCGATCTCGGCATAGGGAAATCGATGAAATTTTGCGGATAGTAGGAGTTCCCTGTCTTCCGCATTCAACCTTTCAAGACTTTGATAGAGCAGCTTGTATTCCTCTTCTTCGAAAACCCCGCCTTCATCAACAAAGTCAAACTCTTCAATATCCAATTCCACTTTTTTCGCGGAGCTTCTAAAATGATCGGTTAGAGAATTTCGCATGATCTGATAAAACCAGGGTCTGAAGGCTCTGGAAGTATCAAAGCCTGATGCACCGGAAAAAACCCGCTCGAATACCTCGATGGTCAGATCCTCCGCATCCTGAAGAGGAACGCCCCTATACCTGAAAAAGGAGTAAACCTGATCCTTATATCGCTGATACAGGATGTCCGCCTGTGAGAGATCTCCTTTCACAAAGGATCGAATTATATCCTCATCAATCATTTGCACCATTCTACCATGCAGTACGGCAAATTTTCAAAAGGTTACAATGATCTCAACTAAGACCTGATCCTTCCATAAAAAATACCCATAAATGAGTATTGACGCTGATCGCGGATTGCATGAAATTCAGGACTTCATTTTAACCTGAATAAACCAATTGCTAGCTATGAAAAGAACCGGATATCAGCCAGACTTTCTCGGAGAAGGAATAAACGTTCCACACCCCGATATTTCCCCCAGACTGCAGGGTGTTGTGTATGAACATGAATCTCTAAGGGAAAAAAGGTTTCTTGATTATATCCATTACACCGTTGTGATGAATAAGAAGACAAGGCAATTGCTCTATGTGGCCTCCAATATCGATCAGAACGGTTATCCCAAGCGCAAGGAAGACGAGCATCAGCGCAAGCATGATAAATGGTTTACAGACAGTCGTATACCCGAGGATATCCAGTTGGATAATGACTATTATCAGGGTGTAGAGAACCCCTATGACCGTGGCCATATGGTTCGACGCGCCAATAACTGCTGGTCTCCGGAACTGGCCGATAGCGTTAATGAAAACCGAGAGTCAGATATGTCGTTGGCCAAAAGAGAAATGGAAAAGGCCAATGACGATACCTTTTTCTACACCAATGCATCACTCCAGCATCAGTATTACAACCAGGACGAATGGGTGGGACTTGAAGATGTTTTCAAGCAATGGGAGCTTGACAAGAACGGCAAGCTCTGCATTTTCACCGGCCCCGTGCATCGTCCCTTCGATCGCAGTTTTCACCGCACATACGATGATGCTGCAAGAATTCCATCAGCTTTTTTCAAGATCATCTGCTATATCGGAAAAGACTCAAACAAATTGGAAACACGCTCATTTCTGCTCTATCAGGATGAGGAGATGACCAATAACTACAGGGGAGGCAATAGATACGGACAGTTGACAAGCACCCGCTATGCCAAATACCAGGTAAGTGTCACCGACATAGAAAATCTCACAGGACTGGAATTCGACGATGCTCTACCCAGCTCCAATCCCATATACTTCAATACACCCAAGGACCCCGATGCCGTAGCCAGGGTTTATCGTTATCCTGAGCGGGTACCGATACTGGTAAAGCAGGATCTGGTCAACGACATACTTGCGGATCGCACAACTCAGGAGGCCAGGGATGAGGACAAGGTGCTGAAAATCATCGCCGCATTGGTGAATCCTGTAGGAAGAGATAGCAAAAAGAACGAGTGGATCACCATTTTGAACAGATCGGAGAAAAGGGTCAATCTGGAGGGTTGGGAATTATGGAACTCCGAAGGAAAGGCCATTCCGCTCTATGGAGCCATCAATTCCGGGCAAACCAAACGTTTATCCTTTGGCGGTCAGGACTTCAGTCTGGTGAACAAGGATATTCAACTGGTATTGAGAAACCCCAATAAGGATACGGTGGATATCGCATCTTATACCAAGGCTCAAACCAAGAAAGAGGGGGAGATCATCGTGTTTTAGGATCAATACGGTAGATCATCCAATGACCAAACTATGCTTAGATTTAACTTAACTAATAGCTATGAAAATGAAAAACAATAACAAGGCAACCTATTTAATTATTAGCATTCTATTTATCCTGACCTCCTCATGTGGCACAGTTGGGGTGAAAAATGGAAATTTTGGAGATGGCAAGGACTGGAAACTCTCGCCCAAGGGCGGGGTTCCCGGGCCAAGAATAGTCAGTACAGGCAGTATCAGAGGAATCTTCATAGGGCATGATGATGCCACCAACCAGGATGGAAGCTCCAATTCGAAAGTGACGCAAACCTTTAAGTGTGGTAGCAAAAAAGGTGATTGGTGTACTGTCAAATTCATGGCAAGCAACGACCAAAAGGACAATGAGAAAATCAAGGTCACGCTTTCCTCAGGGCCGAACAAATCCAAAACAGGATATATCCACAAGCAAATCAGATTGTTGGAGCACAAGATCAGCGTTGAAGGCTGTGGAGAGGTAACGCTCACATTTGAAATGGTCGGAGGAACAAAAAACAATCTTCAGTCTACGGCTCAAATTAATTCTGTCCATTCTGGCTGTTCGCTTGAAGAAGTCAATAAAAACCTGATGACCATAGACGGAGAGCCCTTGGAATAAGACCCTGAACGGCATCGATTAGGAATTCGCAAGAAGCCTATTTGAACAAGTATCTCCCAGAATGACACCGTGGTTGATTTGTTCTTTGGTTATGGATTTGCCATGACCAGGCAGGAATACCTGATCTCTGCCCCTCTTTGACTGCGTTCTCAAAACTTGTTTTGAGAATGCTATGTCCTGATGGTCATTTCCTGCTTTGCGAGCTAGATAAAGCGATAGAACTCATTTCTCAATTGCTCTTGATCAAATTGTCCTCCATACTCAAGTGTTGTTGTCCGGCTGGTCTTATCATTGACACCTCTTGTCGAAACACACATATGCTCAGCTTCGATGACCACGATGACATCCTCAGTCTTGAGTGCATCTCTGAGTTCATTAAATATTTGCAAGGTCATACGCTCCTGCACCTGAGGTCTT
>JANQHS010000053.1 GCA_028282565.1 Cytophagales bacterium
GATTTCCTGAAAAATGAAAATCGATAAATTCGGGTTTGGAATCCAATAGTATAACATGGAGAAACACGAATGGAAAAAACAGGAAAAAGCCTATTACGCTCCAAAGTCCAAACCTGAGATCGTAGAGGTTCCCGCTTTTCAATTTGTCACCATCTCAGGTGAAGGAAACCCAAATGGGAAAGTGTTTGGCGCTTGTGTCGAAGCCCTTTATTCTGTTTCCTATGCAATAAAAATGGGCTTTAAAAAACTTGCTGAAAAACCCACCGGTTATACCGACTACACGGTCTATCCGCTTGAAGGGATTTGGAGCCTTAATCCCAAGGCCATAAAAGAATATGACGGCAGCTTAAACAAGGACGACCTGGTCTTTGATATCATGATCAGGCAACCTGATTTTGTCTCAGAAGCCTTTTTCGCGGAAAAGCTCCAACAGTCCAAGCAGAAGAAGTCCAACCCCATGCTGGAAAGAGCAGAATTGGAAACGCTCGAAGATGGGAAATGCATCCAAATGCTTCATATCGGCAGTTTCGATGATGAACCTGCCAGTTTCCGGCAAATGGAGGAATTCGCGGATCAGGAAGGCCATACCCGAAGTTCCAAGGCCCATAGGGAGATCTACCTTTCGGATTTCAGGAAGGTGCCCACTGAAAAGTTAAAGACCATACTCAGATTTAAGGTTGATGAATGATGGCCAAAGAAATCTGGGAATGGTGCGAAAAATTGGAAAATCTATAAAGCCACGGTACGAAGTTCGGTAGTTAAGACCCAGACGAATTAACTACATCCTACAAGTAGCTAAACTTCTCGCCCGACTTGATCTCCTTGAGGGTGTTGAAAATCAGATCTATAACCCCCTGAATATCATCCATATGCACCATTTCAACTGTGGTATGCATATACTTCAATGGCAGGGAGATCAGGGCCGAAGGCACTCCCATATTTGAATAGGCAAAAGCATCGGTATCGGTGCCTGTCCACCTTGAAGCCGCCATTCTTTGGAACGGGATCTTCTTCTTTTGAGCAGTGCTGATGATCTTGTCGCAAAGCACATTGTGAACAGAAGCACCCCTGGAGATCACCGGTCCTTTCCCGCAGGCCAGATCACCGCTTTCCTTTTTGTTGTACATGGGGCTCTGGGTATCATGACAAACATCCGTGATGATCGCCACATCAGGATTTAACCTCTCGGCGATCATTTCCGCTCCTCGAAGCCCTATCTCTTCCTGGACGGAATTCACCACATACAAACAAAAAGGAAGTTTTGTTTTGCTCTCATGAAGCTTGCGGGCCACTTCAGCGATCATAAATCCACCTGCCCTGTTATCCAAAGCCCTGGCAATGATGTACTGATCATTGAGAGTATCCATGTTCTCATCAAAGGTGATCACCGATCCTACATGAACACCCATCTCTTCAACCTCCTTGTCGGAACCTGCCCCCACGTCGATGGTCAGCTTTTTCAGATCCGGGGTTTCTTCTTTTAAGCGATCACGCACATGGATCGCCGGCCAGCCGAAAACACCCTTGACCACACCCTTATCCCCGAATATATTTACCCTCATGGAAGGGGCTATCTGATGATCAGATCCTCCGTTCTTTACCACATAGATGTAACCATTCGGATCGATGTAGTTTACAAACCATCCGATCTCATCGGCATGGGCTTCGATCACAACCTTGAATTTCTTATCAGGGTTGATCACCCCGACAGCCGATCCGTATGCATCGGTTATTGATTCATCGATATAAGGCTTGATATAGTCCAGCCAAAGCTTTTGGCCATTGGACTCAAAACCTGTTGGAGATGGGTTGTTCAGGTACTTTTCAAAAAAATCTAAGCTCTTCTTCTTCAACTTCATAGTCTACAATTATAGTGGAATATTGCCATGTTTCTTCTTGGGGTTCTGCGCGGCCTTGTTCTCAGCCATATCGAATGCCCTGATGCATTTTATTCTTGTTTCCGCAGGTTTGATCACTTCATCGACATAACCTCTTGCTGCAGCCCGATAGGGAGTTGCAAACTTCTCTTCATAATCCTTCACCTTTTCGTCCAGCATTTTTTGAGAATCCTCCGACTCGGAGATCTCTTTTTTGAATATGATCTCGGCGGCTCCTTTCGCTCCCATCACCGCGATCTCCGCACTTGGCCAGGCGAAGTTCATATCGGCTCCGATATGCTTGGAGTTCATCACATCATATGCTCCCCCATAGGCTTTTCTCGTGATGACCGTAATTCTGGGAACCGTAGACTCGGAAAAGGCAAAGAGAAGCTTGGCACCGTTGGTGATGATCCCGTTCCACTCCTGATCCGTACCCGGAAGGAATCCCGGAACATCCACAAGTACCAGCATCGGGATATTAAAGCTGTCGCAAAAGCGAACGAATCTCGCAGCCTTTTTACTGGAATTGATATCCAGCACCCCAGCCAACACAGCGGGCTGGTTGGCAATGATTCCTATGCTTCTTCCGGCAAGACGTCCGAATCCCACAACCATATTTTCGGCATAATCCTTATGGATCTCAAAAAATGATTCCTGATCCACGATCCCTTCAATCACCTCCTTCATATCGTACGGATGACTTGATAAATCTGGTATCAGGGAATCCAGATCCGGTCGAAGTTCGTCCTGATCCTCATCATAGTCCAATCTCGGAGCGTCTTCATCGCAGTTGGATGGCATATAGGACAGCAATTTTTTCAAGTCGTTCAGGCAAGCAACCTCATTAGGAGAGGTATGGTGAGCCACACCGCTTTTGGCCGAATGCGCACTCGCTCCACCCAGATCCTCCTGACTGACCTCTTCTCCGGTTACGGTCTTAACCACATTGGGACCGGTCACGAACATGTAAGAGGTATTTTCGGCCATCATAATGAAATCGGTAATTGCAGGAGAATAAACCGCACCTCCGGCACATGGGCCGAGAATGGCAGATATCTGTGGTATCAATCCGCTGGCAAGCGTATTACGATAGAATATATCTGCATAGCCACCCAGGGAAACCACACCTTCCTGTATACGGGCGCCTCCACTATCGTTCAATCCGATGATCGGAGCTCCATTCTTCATGGCCAGATCCATCACCTTGACGATCTTTTCCGCATGAGCTTCCGAGAGACTTCCTCCGAACACGGTAAAATCCTGGGAAAAGACATAGACCAGGCGGCCATCTATGGTTCCAAATCCGGTGACAACACCATCTCCAAGAAATTGCTGCTTCTCAAGACCGAACATCGTAGAACGGTGTACCACAAATTTTCCGGTTTCCTGAAAGCTTCCTGGGTCTAGAAGGATCTCAATCCTTTCCCTGGCAGTAAGCTTGCCTTTCTTATGCTGGCTGTCGATCCTCTTTTCACCACCTCCCTTTTCAGCTTCATGGTTTTTTAATTCAAGATTTTCAAGCTTAGTTTTGAGCGACTTGGAAATTTCCCTGGCCATAGAATTCTTGTTTGGGAGGCAAAAAAAGGGATTATTCCCTACTTTGCCACTGATTCATAGCATGAATTCTTGTTTGAGAAAACTTAGTGGAGAATTATTCCTTCAAGCAACCCTAATCAACGTTTGAATGAGCTATAGATTAGCACAGATGGAACATCTGAAGGCTTTCGTTTATGAAGCCTTCCTGAAAATGGGATGGACAGAGAAAGATGCAGAGCTGGCCACTGGGGTTTTGGTTTCTGCTGATCTTCGGGGTATCGACAGCCATGGGGTAGCCAGGTTGGAAGGATACCATAGGCTTTGGTCCAAGGGAAGGATCAACTCTGCGGCCGTGCCCTCAATCGTTCGGGAATCTCCTTCGACT
>JANQHS010000066.1 GCA_028282565.1 Cytophagales bacterium
AGTTGTATGGCATAATTGATATCCTGGTAGGCATTGCTAAAATCCTTCTGACTCAAATAAAGCTTAGCTCTTCGATCATAGTTACGGGGATCATCGGGAGATATTTCGATCTCTTCCGTCAGCGCGGAAATCCGTTCCTCAATATTCTCGGGTGATCCCAGAGGGGCAGAACTTTTTGTATCACTCGTTTCCTTTTCACCACAGGAAATCAAAAACACAGCAAATACAAAAAGGTACAGTTTTAGAGGTTTCAATTGGTTTTTCATTCAAAAAAATGGAAGCGCAAAACTAGTGATAAAATAGCCTTAATCGTGTATCAGAGGATGATTTGTGCGGAGAACTTAAATCCAAAAGGCTGCACAAGCGGTCCTTGCAAGTAGTTTAGCCTGTGGAAAGCATCTATCCTCACGACTTTAAAAATGTTTTCAATACCATAGCCAATCTCGATATATGGAATTCCCGTTTCGAGCCCCTTGATCGGTTCAACAAATCGGCCATCGGGAGCCTGGCTTGGAATAAGGTCTATGTTCTCCTGGCTAAGTGAACCAAAGACCGTATTAAAATTGAAGAGGAGCCTCCACTTTGTTTCACGAATAATGGGAAGCCTGTGGATAATGTTCCCATCAAAATGATGGGTATAGCGCAAGGTCACATACTCATCACTGACAAATTCGGATCTCCCCATGAGGTTATAGGCTGCTGAGGTATAAAAAATGGAGTTTGAGTTTCCGAGATGAACATTGAGCAAGGGGTATGGAATCGGATCAAATATCTTGCCCACATCAAGGATATATCTTGAATAACCCAGAGCACCTGTCGGGATCTTCTGGGTGATGTTCAGGTTGATCTTGTCATAATCAAAATCGCCTCCAAGTCCTCCTTCGATCCCACGGGTATATGTCAGGGTCAAGATCGGCCATAATTTGGTTCCCAAACTAATCCTTCGATTGTCATTTTGAATGAATCTTTCTCCCTTGGTGAATCTTAATCCTGCTGTTATCTCCGTGCTGACAAAATTTGTTTTAATTACTTGAACATCTCCCTCCATCGCATAATAGGCAAAGCTGTAGCTCTCATCGGGTTCAAAACTGAATTGTCGAATTCCAAAAATGCCACTGAATCCCCTTCGGAACTCAGCGTTGAGTTCGGCAGCCACATTGTATCCATAATAAGCCCGGAATTGTTCAAACCATTTGGTAGAAGCCAAAAAAAGATAATTGTTGGTAAGATTTTCCTCGATAACTCCCACCTGCTTCAATTCATATTGATAGGAGAGCTTCAATTCCGTCCACCGTCGTCGGGAAAACAGGTAATCCACCTCCGCCCTATATTTCCAGACCTCATCACCAAATCCGTAGGCACCATATCCCGAGAGGGTCCACTTATCGCTAAATTTATAATTGGTCCTGAATCCGACCCTCACACGACTTCCCTCCACATTATTCCAAGCATATGTGAAGAGGTAGGGGCCAATATCGATCTTGCCAAAAGATTGGTAGCCATTGAGTATTATTCCCACGATCTCAACGTACGATTTGATCACAGGCAGCCTATTGATGGTATCGATGAGGTCATAGACATAGACTTCTGTGGCCGTGAGGCTGTCATGCCTGTGCTCGATCCAATATTGCTCATCCGAAATTGCATAATCCTCTTCAAGGACCATGAACTCCTCATAAAAGGAGGGTCTTTTGGGCTCATTGACCACAAAGTTCCTGTTGGAGGTATAAAACTTTGCGAGTAGGCCCGCCCAGTCATCATCGATATTCCCAATCTTCAACAAAACTCGATTTTTGCTAGGCAACCAGGCAGATTCCGATGTCCTGGAGAGTTCCTGCTGAATGTGTACCTCCTTGACATAGTTCAAATTGGCCGAACTGGTGATCTTCAAATCCGCTCTTTTCAGGGCCCAATCCTTTTGAGTGACCCATATAGTACCGAAGAATGCAAGCTCCTGCTCATGCTTCGGGTTTACTTCCAGCTTATAGACAAAATCTTCGCCGATGTAAAAGCTGTCGGTCAGCAGGTATTGATAATACATCTTCCAACTGTTTGAAATGGGAGAAACGAATTCCTTTCCAAGAATGGACATCCAGTTTTCATAGAAATTGTATTCCTGAAAGGTTGAACCGATCAGCTGTGAAACCAGACTTTCGTCTTCCATCCCCACTCCCTTGAACTTGGTTTTGATGATGTTCTCACGTTTCCTTTCCGGACTAGCCTTATAGTAGACTTCCGAAATCGATTCAGAAATGAAAATGGGAAGAATGGGCTTTCCGTCTTCTCCGGCAACCACCTTGAGGCTGTCATAGACTTCGCCCAACTGCTGAAACAATTTCCTCTTTCTGGCTTTCTCCGATATGTTATCCACATCGACTTCTACCTTGTTATAGCTTTCATATTGATAGGCCTCAAGATTGGTCTTGTCATTTTTATCCTTGTTCATTTCAACATTCCGCATGATCCGCCAAGCCGGATTCTCCCCAGGCGAAATCACCACTTCCTTGAGGTTAACAGACTTGGGCTTGAGCTGAAAATCAACAACCTGCCGGCTGATGTTCTGAAGACCTTTAACCTTGGAGTGATACCCGACATAAGAAGCGACCAGGCTGTCGAACGGCGATCTGAAGCTGATCCTGTAGTTTCCTTCAAAATCGGTAGTCGAGCCGATATTGGTCCCCTGAAAATAGATGTTGGCAAACGGAATCCCCTCGCCGGTTTCCTGATCCGTGACTTTTCCTGTGACCTGATATTGAGCATTAACACCTCCCCAAATCCCGAGGAAAAAAATTAACCATAGAAGCCAATATGATCTAGCTAAACCCAAACGACGGATGATAAAAAGAATAACCAATAAGGAGCAAAAATATTATGGTAGCCCAGCCTTATAAAATATATCTTAATCTTGCGTAAAATTGACTTTAATTCAACAAAGCCCAAATGAAAGTTCTCCTTTTGAGTAATTCCTCACTTCCGGGACAGGCATACCTGGAATTCGCCAAAACGCCCATTAACGATTTTCTTCCGGGGGCAAGTAAGATCGCCTTTATTCCCTTTGCTGCGGTGACGTTTTCATTTGAGGAATATCACCAAAAGGTAGTAGGAGCCCTGGGAAATCAGGGTTATGAAATCGAATCTGTTCACGCATCAAAAGATCCGGTCAAAACGATCGAGGAATCTGATGGGATCATGGTTGGCGGAGGAAATACTTTTGCTCTGCTGAAGAGAATAAGAGAATTCGGACTGTTTGATGTCATTCAGGACAAGGTCCGAAATGGCGACCCTTATGTTGGGTGGAGCGCCGGATCCAATTTGGCAGGACCTACGATTTGCACCACCAACGACATGCCCATTGTCAATCCGGGCACTTTTGATGCCTTTGGCTTCGTTCCTTTTCAAATCAATCCTCATTATATAGAGGCAAACCCCGAGGGGCATATGGGTGAAACGAGAGATCAGCGTCTGGAAGAGTTCATTGAAATGAACCAGGGAACCTTTGTAGTCGCAATCCCCGAAGGAACCTACCTGACCCTGAGTGGTGATGAAATGAGATACCATGGTGCAAAACCCGGTCGACTCTTCAAACACGGACGCCAAACGGAGACATTTGATTCCAGTGTAGATCTTTCTTTTCTATTCAACTAGATCATGAATTTCCTTACCCTGAATCCTGATCAACTCATCGTCATCGGGGTATTGGTCCTCCTGGTCATCTTTTTGTATCGGGATATCCTTAACCCGACCCTTTCTTTTTTCCTGGCGATCGTGGTCTTGATGGTGTCAAACATATTGACGCCGGAAGAGATCCTGATCGGGTTTTCAAATCAACAAATCGCGGTGATACTGCTTTTGATCCTGTTGGGATATGCCTTTGAAAAATCAGGTCTGATCAACGCCTTGTTCAATACTGTTTTCTCAAGAGTCAAAAGTCAAAATGGCTACATC
>JANQHS010000073.1 GCA_028282565.1 Cytophagales bacterium
CAACCCGTTTACCGGGGCTTTTGGTTTCAGGTCGGCTTTGTCCTACGAACCAGCCCTGAATATGGTGAGCTTTGTTTTCCGTCAGAACCCTGCTTTCTACGGAAGTACTGCTTCTTCCGGTCTGGTGAGATATTCTTATTCATCAGATGGTGGTGCCAGCTGGGGCGGTCTTGATAATGGAGTTCTTTGGGATAATACAGTTGGAGCGGATGGAAGGTATCCTCAAGGCTTGATCTACAATCCCGCAGGAAATACCGATCCCAATATGGCTTATCAGGTATTCATCGGACCAACCCTGGAATCCACGAATGGAGCGACCTGGGGTGGTGTAGGATATGGTTCGCATCAAATCGGGAGCACCGGAACAACTTCTACGGATCAAGGGCTTTTTTCAGATCCAACCAACAATGATAGGATCTACATTCCAGATGGAGCGACCGTGGCCAATGGCAAGATTTGGGCTGTTGAACCCGGATCTGATGCCGCAATTGATCCGACTCGAACTATTGCTACTGATACGCTTATCATATATGAGGGCGATATTCAGGGAGGCACAATCAGCTTAACAAGGAGAAAGATCTACTTTCCTACAACAGCTGATCAAGATCCACCGTCCAGTATGCAAATCGCATTTTCTCCGGATGGACAAACCGGATATATTGTCGGCCTGGGAAGGATCGATTCTACAGCCTACCCAAAGAAAGCGGTGAATCTTCTGTACATGAAATCCACGGATGCTGGTGTGACATGGGGCACCCCCGCTGAGTTCTATTTTGCTGATGATCCAAATGTAATCAGCTCTATCGGTGATTCCGTGGCTGCAGATAATATTGCTTCAGCCCAATTTGATGTTGACCTTGTGGTGGATACCTTCGGAAATCCTCATACGATCATGAACATTGAATGGAGGCCAAATAGTGAATATGGTTTTACCTATGTGGGCAATTCATCAACCATTTGGCACGTCTTTTCTGATGATGGCGGTAGCAACTGGAGGTTGAACAGGCTCGGTACAACTCACCTTCGTTATGGAGCCCTCGGTGCCGATCCGGACAATGTATTCATGCAAAACAGGCCACAGATCTCCAGGGATGTACGCGGAAGGTATATCATGATGGGCTGGTTTGATACCGATACGACTATCTTTTTCCCACCTTCCACACCTGAATGTGAGAACTTTTCTTCTGGCTTCTGTGGTAACTGTCAAAGGACTATGTTTTACAGGGGTTACAATGCCGCGAAGGATGTATATTCTGATTCAACAAGGCTTGTTACCTCAAGTTTCGGCCTGATGACCTATGAGTATATCTCTGAAATCAGTATCAGGACAGCGACCGGAATTGAGATCCCAATGGTTTATCAGGTTCCTGAGTGGTATACCCGACCTACAGGTGGAGCTACCTGGCCTGTAGTTGAGCACTATTATGAAAGTGGGATCATTGTGACCTACGAGGATCTTGGAGATGCTAATGTTTCCGGTCTTGAAGCGAATGCAAAAAGCTTGCAGAGCATGAATGTTTACCCAAATCCTGTTGATGGCCAACTCTATGTCAATATTGACAGCAGGACCAATGGACCTGTTACGGTTGATGTGATGAACCTTCTGGGCAAGAAAGCCATGGAGACGGAATTGAGGAGTATCGAGTTGGGATCAAATGAATTTTCCCTTGATCTGTCAGGATTGAACAATGGTGTTTACCTGATCCGAATCGGAGCCGGAGGAGAATTCATTACTCAAAAGATTGTGGTGGAATAGGTATATTACCTGGTACAAAAAAGAAAAGGGGGCATTGCCCCCTTTTTTTATGTCTAAAGAAAGATCCTCAGGTAGGATCGTCTTCACCACAGAAGTAGGTTGCTTCGAAACGGATCTCTGTATAATCATCACAGCAAGGTGGGCCACCTGATCCGCAAAAGTGTGGATAGTCTGAGGAAATTTGCCAGAATTCTATGGAAGCCAAACAACATCCCGGAGTGCCCTCATTTTCAGCAATGGTTTTCGCAGCGTTAAACACTCCTGCTGCATCTCCATACGATCCATATGCCACTAGACATTTAAATGTTCCACAACTGCTAAGCTCTTCCAAAAAAATTCTTCCTGAAAAGATTTTTTTTGTTTCTACGCTTTGGTTGCATTGCGGACTTATGATCATGTTGTTTAGCAAACCTCGTAAACTTTCCGCACAGATGTTTGTCGCCTCACTACCAAGACTTTGACCACTGGGCTCTGGGGCTTTTTCTGGTTTGGGAGCTTCCGAGTTATTGGAACAACCCATAATAAATAATGCTGAAAGGATAATTACAAATAGGGTTTTCATGACTGTAATATTTGGTTAGCGAAATATTAAAAAAATAATTTAAAGAGTAAAAAATTACATTTTTCGACTATTTTGTAAAAGAAAGCTGCTTGCAAATGAGCCAGGAATATGGCTATATGAAAGTTGAACGAATGATAGTCATACTATCACTATTGATACAATTTCCTTATTTATTGTCTAAGAATGGGTTATTTCGCTTCCGTTTTTTGGTGGATGGTGGAAAACGAGTAATGAAGAGTTTGTTTATCTTCTTGAAACTAAAAAAGGGAGCGAATGCCCCCTTTTTGATAGCTGAAAACTTAAGAATGATCAAATCGATTATTCAATAGCTGCTCCCTTGTCGTGGTACTTTGCCACGATAACGACATGGACATCTAAGCCATAGTAGTGCAGAGCAAAATCTAGGTCATACAAACAGTGGCCTGTTGGGGTATTATTTTGGGCAATTTGAACCGCATCCAGCCAGATATCATAGGGATCAGAATAGCTGAGCAAATCAATACAAATGGCTCCACTGCATAGCCAACCTCCGCCGCCACCATTGGCGCATGAATTGGAGCTGCTGGCTCTTTTCAGGATGATGGAGTTTGGAAAATTGAGCAGCTGGGTATTTTGTCCTGGAGGGCAACTGTAAGATAGGGAATAGCTATTGAGCATGTTGGTCAGTGTAGTGTTGCAGATGTAATAATTGGACGACTCACCGCCAAGACTTTGGCCACTGGGTTCTGAGGCTTTTTGTGGTTCGGGGGCTTCCGAGTTGTTAGAACAACCCATGACGAAAAGAGCTGAAAGAATAATTACAAATAGGGTTTTCATGACTGTAATATTTTGGTTCGCGAAAGATTAAAGACATAATTTAAGCACCAAAAAATTACACTTTTACGCTATTTTGTGAAATAGTATAGTGGGGACACGAATCTGGAATATGATTATACAAAAGTTGAACGAATGATAGTGATACTATCAATATTGATGTTATTTCTTTATTTATTGCCTAATAATGGGGCATTTTGCTTCTGATTTTAGAGGATGGTAACGATCAATATAAAGGCTTACTATCTTCTTGAAGTTATAAAAGGGGGCATTGCCCCCCTTTTGTTAAGATTAAAAACTTGAAATGATCAAAGCCCCGGGCCTTCTTCCTCTTCTGTCTCATCACGGTATTCGGCTATAAACCGAACTTCAGATTGTCCAATACATGAAGGACCACTGATGAGAACCACAAAATCCAGGTCTATAAGACAGTGGTGTGCAGGGGTATTGTCCAGAGCAATATCGACTGCTTCCAGCCATACATCATAGCTATTATTTCCTGCTCCCATATCAAGACAGCAAATTGTACATCCGCTGCAATTGCCACCTGAAACTTCATCGAGATATATCTCCCCAAAAAAGGTAATTCGTTGGGTTGTATAACCTGCAAGGCAATTATGGGAGTAATTGTAAGTATTTAGCACGTTTTCCAGAGTTGCATGACAAATGTATCTGGACGATTCTTTTGCAACTTCAGAACCTATATTTTCTGATTCGGGGTTTGGAGAATCAGAGTTGGTTGTACAGCTCATTGCAAAAAGGACTGAAAGGATCAATACGAATAAGGATTTCATAATAGTATTAGTTAGTAATCTAGTTGAAATGCAAAGTGAATTTGAAATAG
>JANQHS010000106.1 GCA_028282565.1 Cytophagales bacterium
AATATGATTCACAGTGAATTCACTGTAAAGCCACTGTTTTCCATATTTTTTGAGGTAGATCTCCGGATGCCTGGGAAAAGGGTGGTATTCGTTCTTTCCCAATGTGGAATCCATGAAGTTTGGATCACTTGGAGCCTGATCGGGGTCAAGCCACTTTCCTTCGGCGACATAGAACCTGTAAAGTTTCACAGCGAGATCCTCGATCTCTTCCTGGTTCAGGTCTCCCTGGTACAGTGCTGTTGCTGATTTGCTAATGTCCTGGGGCTTGTTCATCATGTTGTCATAATGGACAAGAATGGCACCCACAGGCGTACTCAGGTCATACTCCTGAGAATATACCGGCGTACACAACAAGCCGGAGATCAACAGGCCAAATACCAGATTTAAACATCTTTTCATCAATCGGGCTTTATGTTAAACGCGGAATACTCCGATTTGAAACTCTTGAAAACGCGAAGTTCGTTCTCATCATCGTAAAAAAGAATAGAGATCTCCTGATCGGCGGGAAGCGGTGACCATCCGTATTCTTTTCCATGCTTGTTGAAGATCCTGATCTTTGAAACCGGGCGCTCCAGAACCCCGAATAACTCATGATCTCCCTCGAAATCGTAGAATTGGATCAAGGGTTTTGCATCGATGAGCAGTTTCGCCTGGAACATCAGATCGAACTCCGGACTGATCAGCGCTATCTTTTCCTTTTCATATCTGACGATCACAAAATCTTCTTTTTGACGGCTGATGATCAGTCCAAATGAGGACTCAGGAGTTTCCCTGATCAGTTCACTTTTAGAGATCATCTTACCCATAAAGGAGATTTTAAGAAAGGTGCCATCATCGGAGAGCAGGTACATCATCGAGTTGGAGAACCCGGGCCCATGGACCATGAAGATCGGGTTAGAAAAGGGGAGGTCCAGGTTGATCGGGAACCCTGAATAATAATGACCATTCCTCTTCAAAGCATGCAGGACTCCGTTTTTGGTGAGGAATACAATGATATCCTTTCCGTTGATCCTCGTATGGAAGGGAGTGGTTGCAAGGGATTTTCCGATGTCCTTGGGTGCCCAGCCTTTCAGCTTTCCACCGGTCTTGTCCATCAAATAAACTTTTCCGCGATTGTCCGCTACGAGAAATCTGTATTTCCGTGTATTGTCGTAGTCGATCACATTCACAAAGGCGATCTCCTGATTGCCCGCATCGAACATCTTGATTGGAAATCCTTCAACCATTCTTCCAAGCCTGTCCACCAGATAAAGATTCTTAGCATCGGCCATGAAATATTGCAGTTTTCCGTTTTTGAAATAGTCTATCTGTATAGGTTCGGATACCAGCGGGCCGTCCGGGATATCCGCATTCCAAAGGATCTGCCCCGATCTGGATATCAGGGACAGGCTGCCATCTTCGAGTTGAACCAGGGTTTCGAGGCTTTTGTCGGAATGGTTTCGAACAATCTTGGGTTTTGCAGCGATCTCTTTAGGGAGATTCGTCATGAATATTCTGTGTTTTTCTTTGGCCGTGGACTCCTCAAGCGAGAAGGCGGAATGCTTGATCGCAACGTTGCTATAGAACTTTTCATCCAGGTGATTCCATTGAGCAGAGACCAATTCAAACTTCTTTAGCTGGGTCTCATTTTCCTGAAAGATCCTTGCCCAATAGGGTTGCATGTTCGAAAGCATACTTTTAAAGAGCCTGGGTATATTGAAGAGGGCAGATACGTTAGCAGGATTCAGTGCTTTTTCAAAGAAGAGATTCATTTTGACCGATTTTCCCCAATTGCTCTCATCCTCAATAGAATTCACCACTGACCTTAATCCTGCCAGGCGATTGGAGATGATCAGGGTGGAATCATGAAAGAGGTAAAAAGATCTATTGAAGCCACTGAAAAAGGGCCCCACTAGTTTTGACGGAAATTCCTCGATCGGGATTTCCCTGATATAATAGTCCCCGTACATTTCATCGATGATCTCAGAAGAATCATACTCTACCTTCTCACGAATTTTCTGGAAGTAGTCTTCGACAGCATCGGTCTCGTTTATGGTTGCCATGAAGATCAAGGGTTGTTCTCCTGAGAGGTGCTTTTCAAGAATTGCCAAACCAAGATTCCCCTTCAGGTGATTAAAGAAGGGTTTCATGTAAATACCATTCTGCTGGCCCAATTCATACCATTGCTGAACCAAGGAGTCGTTTCCACAGGCCTTCAGGTATGCTTTATATTTTTCGAGAAACTCTACACCATTTGAAAAACCATATTCATAAAAGGCCGCAGTATTGTTGGGAGCGAGTTTGGCCAACACAAGATCCTTGGGCTTATCGCCGGCAAAAAGACTCAGGAAATCATCTTCTGAGGGGGGATTCAGGGTAGCTCCCGAAAGAAAGATCTCTTCTTCCTGCCAACGGATATCTGCGAAAATTGGCCCTGAGAAATTGCCTGATTCAGACAGCGGTAATTTTGATTCACCGGCAAAGATCGTTGTCAGAAGCTTGGGGAACTGATTGACGTTAAAGAAAAGATCTCCCTGATCGCCTTGGATCTTGGCCACTTCAAAATAATTGCCGTGCTTTTGAAATAGTGATTGCTTCTCGGTGTCATTGACTGTTCTGATGACATCTTCGATCAGGAATCCCGTGTAACTTCCCACCAGGAAATTTCCAGCGATCATCATGGAGAAGGACTTTCCTTCCATTTCAAGATCCTGTATCTCGAACTTTTCGAATGTTCTCTTTCTGGTTTTTAACTCGCTGTTTTTCTTCATCCCGGCAAGTACATCCTTGAAAAGGCCCATATCCTCATCGGATTTTAGCGGGAAATAATAGATCAGATCGAAATCATTGTTGGAGACCACATGTAATGAAACGGTCACCGGTGTTTTTTCGAAATACTCGATCACCCGCATCCTGTGACGGTCAAGCGTATCCACGTACCTGAGCGTCTTTTCCACCTCGTTGAAGATAGAAGCAGAAGAAAGGCTTCGCCAGATGGGACCCTGACCGATGGTTCTCAGGGTCTTGTACGGAGTTGTTGATTCATAAACAAGCAGGGCATCTTCTGGGATGAGGTCCGCCTGAGAGAGCGTTTTGGATTGGAAATTTGAATTGACCCAGAAATAATAACCTATGGCTGCGAGCAACGCCAGAACGACAATGATGATCAGCGTTTTTCCGAATTTCATATAAGTGTATCCCTGTTTTTCATGTGAAGCTCGCGGGGCAAAATTATTAAGTTTGGAGCCAACGAGAAATCATTTTGAAAGCAGTTATCCAGAGAGTTGGTGAAGCCAGCGTTTCGATCGCCGGAAAAGTGAAGGGAAAAATAGATTCCGGGCTATTGATCCTGCTTGGAATAGGGGACGAGGACAACAAGGAAGATGCGCTATGGCTCTCCAATAAGATCCTGAATCTGAGGATCTTTTCCGATCAGGAAGGGAAAATGAACAGGTCGGTGTTGGATGTGGAAGGCGGGATCCTGGTGATCTCTCAATTCACCTTGCATGCCTCGACAAAAAAGGGCAACAGGCCATCATTCATTGCAGCCGCAGCTCCTGAAAAGGCCATCCCCATGTACGAGAATTTTCTGAGCCTTTTGGAAGAACAGCTCGGTTCGCCCGTTGAATCCGGGGAGTTTGGAGCCATGATGGACGTCAGCCTGGTCAATTCCGGACCGGTCACCATCATCATCGATACTAAAAACAAAGTTTAATGACCATTAATGAAGCACAAAATCGCGTTGACGAATGGATCAAGAGCTATGGGGTCAGATACTTCAGCGAATTGACCAATATGGCCGTACTGACCGAAGAGGTTGGTGAGCTTGCCAGGATCATGGCAAGAAAATACGGAGATCAGTCATTTAAGGAAAACGAGCATCAGGATCTAGGGGAGGAGATGGCTGATATACTTTTTGTTCTGATTTGCCTTGCGAATCAAACCGGCGTGGATCTGGGGAGAGAATTGGAAAAGTCTCTGGAAAAGAAAACAGCCAGAGATGCTCAAAGGCATCGGAATAATCCGAAACTTTGATCAAAAACCAATCCGCTCTTTACGAAAGCCATAGATCAACTGACTCCAGAAAGACTTTGGAAACCTCTCAACCTCATCAAAGCCCAGCTCAAGATCAGGCTTCTCTTCAGGGATATAATTGGTCCTGAAAATATAATCCCACAGACTTAGGCTGATCCCGAAATTAACGCCGGGCATTTGTCCCTTGGGAAGCGCTTTGGCATGATGCCAAAGATGCATGACCGGATTGTTCACAATGTATTTCAATGGCCCATAAGTCAGGCGAATATTGGCATGGTTGAGATGTCCAATGGAAATGGCGACAAAGTGAACGATATAGGCCTGTTCCGGTTCAAATCCGCCGATGATCATCACAACCAGTGTTTTTAAGGGCTTGTACAGAATATTCTCCATCCAATGATACCTCAAGTGAGCTGCAAAACCCATTTCGATGACCGAATGATGCACCTGATGAAACCTCCAGAATGCCGGCACCCGGTGAAGCATCACATGAGTGACCCATTGGACAAAATCAGAAAGGAAAAAAAAGATGAGGAGTTGGATCCCCTGAGGTAATCCGGAAAGGTTGATCAATAAAAGGGATTCCATGCCGATCCCCAATCCGGACATTGCCGATTCAAAAACCGCATAAAATCCGCTGATGACTACGCTGAAAATGAAGAAGTTGAAAAACATGTAAAAGAAGTCCAGCCAAAAGTCCTTTCTGAATGCTTTTTGGTTTTTCCTCCATGGAAAGGACAATTCCAGAATCCAGACCACCAGAGAGATGAGAATAAGGCCATAAAAGTAATTCTGGTACCAAGGGACCTCAAAGGTGATCAGTTGCCCCACCCATCTCACGGTTCCAACCGTTGTGTTGCTTAGCGTTTCCAAGTATTGATTCATTCTAATGTGTTTCGATCAGCGCAGAGTCCATATGAGACCATTCTCTCCAGGATCCGTCGTAATTGTAAACCTCCTGATATCCTAACAGCTCGGTAAGCACAAAAGTTGTCAGGGATGACCTTACTGCAGTATGACAGTAAACTATGAGCTTTTGATCTGATTTGATACCGCTCTTTTCATAAAGATGTCTCAGGACAGATGGGTCCTTGAACCCAATGACATTCATGTTTTCGTCCAGATCGAAATTCCGGATGTAATCGATTAAGACCGCGCCCCGGACCCTTCCTCCTTTTGCTGCTCCCGATTTGATCTTCTTACCCGTATACTCCTCTTCAGACCTGACATCAAGTATGGTAAAATCAGGGTCATCCAATTTATCAAGCACCATCTCTTTGTTGGCAATTCGAAATGCTTTAAAGCCGAATTGACGATCTCCGCTGCTTGGGGAGACATCAGGGCCCGATTCCAACTTGAGGCCTGATCTTTTCCATTTGGTCAAACCTCCATCGAGAATGGAGATCTCCTCAAATCCGTAATTCTTCAGAACCCACCATACCCTCGCCGCTTCCACTCCTCCCTGATCATCGTAAAGCACTATGGGATCTGTTCTCTTCAAATTCCTTGTATTGATGACGGAAGCAAATTGCTCAGGATCTGCGATCATGCCATAGATCTCATGATTTGCATCTATTAGGTCTTCCCAATCCAAATTTGCTGCACCGGGTATATGTTCTTTGGTAAAGGCTTGTTCACCCCGCGCATCCAGGATGATCAGGTCTTTCCTTTCCTTGAGCAGGTCTAATTGTTCAACGGCAATAAGCGGCTCCATTTTTTCTTCCGATGGACTGCAACCTGATAAAAATGAGCCTGGAATCAAAATTGCCAAGGCGAGGATCCGAAAACGATTTTTTTTGCTCAATTGCCAGGGTTTAGCTCGTACCAATCAATATTCTCAAGGTTCTTTCTTCTCCCCATTTTCTCCGGACCATAACAGGATTCAAGATATTCCAGGATCGCCTCCTCGTTTTGCCCAAGATCCCATAAGCCCTGGGTTTCCTGCATCCAGTTGATCATAGACCTCCAACCTTCCTTGCTAGCGCGGTTTTGTGCAATGAGTTTACCTGAGTGGCAGGGTGTGCAATTCCTTTTCACCAACTCATAATCCCCGGTTGCCAGCAGACCCGATTCCAAATCGACTCCGTCCACGATTTCCAAGCCTTTATGTGGATTGTTTTTGATGGCCTTATTGTTTCCAAACCCAGGCTCTCCATGAAAAGCGGTGTATATCACCAATCCAAACAGAAGGGTCGTTGTAATAGCCAGCAATATGAAGAGCGGCATGAGTTTGCTAATCGGCTTAAGCGGGTCTTGGTGGTTCATGGCCGGACCTTCACTGCGATACGATGACAGGCGTTGTTCAGATAACCCTTGGGGTTCCAGCCCGGAACCACCATGGGTTGAGAGATGCCCCGGTCTGAGCTCGCTTTTGCCCAAACTTCATAGTATCCGCTTTTGGGGAAATCTACAGTCGCTTTGAAATGTTGCCATGCCAGGCGATTGACAGGTGGCAAAACGGGGGTTTCTTTCCAGGATTGTCCGTAGTCTATTGAGATCTCCATTTTACTCACCAGATCATCACCTGCCCAGGCATGCCCCCTGATCGCAAGGGATTGTCCACTGTTCAGAATCGCTCCTGTCCTTGGGTAGGTGATCAGGGACTTCACAGGCATCGATTCGATGATGCACATATTTTCATCAGGAACCTGTTCCCCCGGGGCTACTTCCTCGCAAGGGACACGGTAGGATTGACCACCCATTTTTGGGCCATCATGAACTTTGTTTCTGATGCTGATCCTGTTGATCCATTTTCCGGAGGTACTTCCCGGCCAGCCGCCAAAAACCAGGCGTAGGGGGAAGCCATTGGCTATAGGTATCGGGTGGCCATTCAATTCATAGGCGAGGAGGGATTCATCTTCCAATGCTTTGCGGATAGGCACACCCCTTGAAATGACAACCTGATCCTTTTTTCCGCTCAGGTGGGTGTCTGCTCCATAATATCCGATGTAAACCGCATCATCCTTCATTCCCGTATACTCCAACACATCTCTCAGGCGGACGCCTGTCCATTGAGCACAGCTCACAGCTCCGAGGCCCCACTGATTTCCCTTTGCAGGAGGATTAAATTCATTGCGACCGTTTCCACCGCATTCGATGACCAGTTGGTAGCTATGTCTTTTAAACTTCTCCTTTAGATCTCTAAGGGATATTTGTACTTCCCTTTCAGACGATTCTCCATCGATTCTTAAGACCCAAGTATCCGCATCAATATTCTGGGGCATTGATCCGTTGTTCCTGACAAACATCTTGTCGGCAGGAGTGACATCATCATTCAGCAGGTGTGCCGGGGTTTCGAGGTTCCATGGCCTGTCGTTCAATTCGATGAGTTCCGGATGTTTATCGAGCAATTCAGAAATACTGTTAGAGGATAGTATCTCAAGAGGAATAAGGTCGGAAGGGATGTATTTTCCATAGACCAACTCCATTCCGAGCAGCGAACCAAAACTCGCCAGGAGACCTGTCCTGATGAATTCTCTTCTCTGCTGATTTCGTCTGTTTTTGGCCACTTTAAGTATGTATTGACCAAAACTATAAGATATTCTTGTTCAGATCATTTCTTTTCCGGTTTCTCGCCCTCAATTGGATATTATTCCCGGGAATACCCATCTTTACTATGTGAATTTGCGTGTAGCGTATTAACCAGCGATGAAAAGAATTATTCTCCTTATTTCCTTTCTGTTTGCAGTGGTTCTGGCTTATTCTCAGGATCAGACTTCTACGCCCGTATCAGCCCCGCAGAAAAAGAAGGTCAATGTTTACCTGAAGGATGGTACCAAGCTCGTGGGTACATTTGACCGTTTGTCTTCCGATACCCTATACTTCAATCATGAGGTTTTGGGATACCAAAAAATACCCCAGGACGAAATTGAGAAATTCACCTTTGCCGAGGATGACGACGATCTGGGAGACTTTGTCCAGGCAGAAACCGAGTCCTTTTTCCGGAAATATGGTTTTGGAAAACTAAACCATAGCCGTTATGCAATGTCTGCAAATGCCTTTGCACCGGAGAAGGGAGAGGGGTACTACACAAACTACATGTTGTACTTCAATAATTCTTTTGCCTTTGGACTAACCGACCATCTCTCCATGAACTTTGGTTTGGTGACTATTGCACCCAATATCTCTTTAAAATATCATACGGCTGTCGGTCCAAGGTCTTCCATCGGCGTTACCGGTGGAGTGTTGTTTATTCCGGAATTCATGACAGGTGATGGTTCATCAACCTCAGGGTTATCCCCGTCTCCATATGGCATTGCTGGATATAGCATCGGCGATCGGGCCAAAAATGTAAGCCTTGGTGCTGGTGCGATAGTTATAAATGGATTCGCTTATCCTTTCTTTTCTGCCGGTGCAAATGCTGATCTCGGCACATCCTTCTCCATTACCTTTGAAATGCCATATTTGGGAAGAGGGGTGAGAGGTCTGAATTCTGACCTGTTTATCCCCATGATCATGCCCAAACTGTACACCAAACGCAGCATGTGGGGTCTGGGGATTACCTATCCTTTAGCCTATGACCGGGTGAATGAAACATGGGATCTTCCACCGATCCCGTTTCCTGTCTTTGTCTATTCCGTTCGATTCGGACCTGTAGGCCCCGAAAGGTGATCAGTTTTTTCCCAGGTGAAATACCCTGTTGATATTGAATCCAAAGTATAGATCACCATTGCTGATATCTCCTGTGGTTTCCGCGATGAAATAGCGGTCAAGCATTCCATGTGAATTGGTAATATGTAGGGAGAAAACATGTCCACCGGTTTCGATGTCAAATCCAAGAGCCACCATATCGTAGTAGATAGAGCCTTTTTGGGGATTGTTGAATTGGTACATATAATCCAGGTTAACGGAAACCCTTTGACTGATCTTGAGTCGTCCCCCTGCACCAAGGGCATAAATATCATTTGGCTGCTCCTCATCGGTCACCAGGTTTCGGTGAACCCAGGCGGGGGTGAGTTGAAGGGAAAAACTCGGTGTGAATTTCCTGGCGATCAACAACTCATTGACATAAGCCATTCTCTGCTGGGTGGTGGGATCAGGATCTCCTTCTGAAACCCGAAGTGTGATCAGACTGGCTTGGGAAAAAAGAGAAACGCCTACGGGGAAGTTCTTTTGGCCCTCAACCTGTCTGGCCAATTTTATTTTGATGGAGCCGTCATAGGTCTTTTGAAACGAGCTTCTTCCGATTCCTACCGTTATACGGTCGCTGATCCCATAGTCCAAACCAAATCTGATGGTGGAATAATCCAAACCGAAAAACTCATAGATCCCACCATTGATCCGTCCAAATCGGTGCTGAATGACGAAGAGAAGATCCTTTTTGGGAACATTCTCGATCGATTGGGTATTGACAATACGGGTGGATTTAAAGGTCGCGTAGGCGTATTCGAGTTGGACCTCATCTTGTGTTTCCTCCTCAAGCATACCGAGGAGGTCATCCTGGCTAAAGCTGGTTAAAGGAAGGAGTAGGGCGAAAAAAAAAACTTAAGCTTTCTCATTTTTTATAAGGTTGGTAGGTGATATTGACATTTACATCGACCACTTCTGCTATGTTGTCGACAACAGCCGAAGGGATCTTGATATTGTGGTCTGCCACGGCAACTTTGAAATTGGAAACCCCGTGCAAGGACTCTCCCTTTCTTTCCATGGTGGCGGGCATGTTATATGATTTTGTAACCCCATGGATGGTCAGGTCCCCATGGATCTCCAGTTCGTAGCTGCCATCCTTGGTCAGATCGACATCCGGAAAGTTCATGATCTTGCCTTCAAATATTGCCTTGGGATATTTATCGGATTCCAGATAGTTCTCATTGAAGTGCTCCTGCATCAATGCTTTCTCAAATTCAAAACCCTTGATGAGCATGGAAAACACGATGTCTCCGTTGTCGGTATTCAGAATACTGGACACCTGGTTATGATGAGCCTCTATGTCCTCAACGGGAGCTTTCGAGTGAAAATCGATCTTCCCATCTCTTGAGAAATATTTTCCCTGAGAGCTGGACAGAAATGGTACACAGAGCGCTAGGCTAAGAATGTAGATCTTTTTCATAGTAAAAGTTAAGGATTTTCCGGGGCGCCATTATTGATCCAGGCAACAATTTTGTCCATGGAACAAAGGCTGATTGGTCCACTGGGAGGCATAAATGAAGGATCTCCTTCTACCGCCCGTTTTAGAATACGATCCTGGCGATCAAATACCTCCTGATAAGTGGTCAATCGGGGGTTTTGGGCACCAGGCTCTCCTGAATGGCAGGTGGATGTCAGGCAGTTGGCTTCCATGATCATCTTGATATCGGGATTATATGCGATATCAACCGTATCACATGGCTGGACGGTTCCGGGAATATCATCCGGGCCATCCCAACTGCAGGAATGCAAAAAAACAGCAGAAGCTGTGCAACCAACCAAAAGGATAATTAAATTCCGAATGCTACTGATCAATTTACTGGATATAACACTTGTTAAGTTGAATCTCGCCAAATAACTCATCAAAACCTACAAACACGCCTTTGATTTCAATGTTTTGTCCTTTTTCGTAAACTCCATCATGAGGTTCGCTGAGGCTGCAATTAGCCAGTCGCCCCTGATCGTCTTGAATGATGATGACCGGATTTGAATCTCCGGATTGGGAATTGTAATGACCTTCGATGAGAATGACCTTGCCGACCAGCATTTTCAGGGTTGTATCGGGGTGGGATTCAAGATCATCAAAAATGTCAGAAAGAGCCAGTTCGAAATCTGGGGCCTTGGTTGCGACACTCGCAGGTGCACGGTTGACATACCAGAATACCGCGATAGCCAGTAAAAAAGCTGCAACTGCCAACCAGGAAATTTTTTTCATAACAAAAAGATTTTTTGCCCCAGAACCTCTTCACTAATATTAATCTTCAAAACGGTAAAGAAGGTAAACAGCGGATGTTTCAAAAATACGCGTATTTCTTAATCCTATTAGAGTTGATCTCATGTACAGGCGACAAATCACCGAATAGCTTGGTCGATCCATTTATCGGGACCGGAGGTCACGGGCATACCTTTCCCGGGGCAACTGTCCCGTTTGGAATGATACAGATCAGCCCGGATACCAGGCTTGAAGGGTGGGATGGGTGCTCAGGGTATCACTATTCCGATTCACTGATCTATGGGTTTTCGCATACTCATCTAAGTGGAACGGGAGTTTCGGATTATGGTGATTTTTTGCTAACCCCTCAATCAGGCTCTTTACATTTCTTTGAAGGAAATGATACCCTGGAAGGGTATAGGACACCTTTTTCGCATAAGAATGAAAAGGCGGGCCCAGGCTGGTACTCGCTTAGACTCGACAACGATATAGAGGTTCGGATCAGCTCGGGAAAGCGATCGGGGCAATATTCGTTTCAATACCCGGATGGAGAGCGCTATTTGTCTCTTGACCTGGAACATCGTGATGAGCTTCTTGATTTTCAGGTTGTCATCCCTGACTCAAGAACACTGCTGGCTTATCGGAGATCGAGAGCCTGGGCAAAGGATCAGAGGGCTTACTTTGCCTCTCGTTTTTCGCAGGATATCGTTCGTATTCTTGATGAGCAGGGCCAAGAGCAAAAACCTGGACAAGTGCCTATAAACTCCAAAAAAGTTGCATTGGAGTTCTCTGAGGATGGTAGATCCGAACTGATCGTGAACGTGGCTATTTCTTCCGTTTCCGCTGAAAACGCCATGCTGAATTTGGACGCTGAATCTGGAAAGTTTGCGGATAATGATTTCAAGACATATTCGGACTCCCTCTGGGCCATTGAATTGGGCAAGATCAAAATCAAGGGTGGAGACCCTTCGGACAGGGTGAAGTTCTAT
>JANQHS010000119.1 GCA_028282565.1 Cytophagales bacterium
CGGAGGATTCTGTGATCGTTTCGGAAGGACGGATCAGGAGAAATCAATTTCTGGCCACAATCCTTCAAAAAAATGGCATCGAAGGGGAGCAGATCCACCAGGTGAGCGAAAGGGCCGAGGGCGTGATAGACCTTCGAAAGATCAAATCAGGCAAGCATTACACCATGTACAGGAGTGGAGATTCGGCCGCTCCTCCAAAAGTCCTAGTCTATAAGGACAACCCGATCGATGAATACGCCTTTTATCTCCAGGACAGCATCAGGGTAGAACATATTCGGAATCCTGTGGATACGGTTAGCCAAACCCTGGCCGGCACCATCAAAAGCTCATTGTACGTCACGATCCTGGATCTGGGGGCCAATCCGGAGTTGGTTCACAAATTATCCGAGATATATGCCTGGGAGATCGACTTTTTCCACTTGGATCTCAACGACCAATTCAGACTGATCTTCGATGAGTTGTTCGTCAACGGAGAATCTGTCGGGATACACAGGATCCATGCAGTGGAATTCTCACACCGTGGTACTCCCTTTCAGGCATATCATTATCCTCTTGAAAATGACGAGGACTATTATGATGAAGCAGGACAGAGCCTCAGAAAAACATTTTTAAAGGCGCCACTGAGATATTCGCGAATTTCCAGCCGGTATTCGGGAAGGAGATATCATCCCGTCTTAAAAAGGTACAAATCCCATAAGGGAACCGACTATGCGGCCCCCACGGGGACACCGATCTACAGTGTGGGAGACGGAGTAGTGACAGAGGCGAGATATGCCAAGTACAATGGAAACTATGTAAAGATCCGCCACAACAGTGTATACAGCACCCAGTACCTACACATGAGCAAGATCAAATCCGGTGTGAAACCGGGAAAAGTCGTGAAACAAGGTGAAGTGATCGGTTATGTGGGACAAACAGGCCTTGCCAACGGACCGCATTGCTGTTTCCGATTTTGGAAAAACGGCTACCAGGTTGACCATCAAAGGGAAAAAATTCCGGCCACCAAGCCTGTTCCCGAAGAACAGCTTTCAGACTATCTGGCATTCATTAAGCCTATGAAAAGAAAACTCCGGAAGATCCACTATCCGGAAGACAAATTCCTTCTGGACAGTATTCAACCGGAGATCGCTACCTCAACGAATCCTGTTATTCGTTCATCAAGGCCTTAATATCATCGGCAAGACCATGCTTTCCGGGGATCTTGGCTTCCGGATCCGCCATTTTTCCATCCTTGTCGATCAAAAAATAGTGAGGAACAAAACCGGTATCATACGCATCCCTGAAAGGAGAGCCTGGTTCGTCTCTTGAGATCAGGTTGACTCCCTGCACATTGAATTTTTCAATCGCAGCCTTCCATTTGGCCTCATCCTTTTCCTTGACCGCGACGTAGAGAAAAACCACACCTTCTTCTCCCTTGAATTCTTCTCTCAGCTTTTCACTCTTGGGCATTGACTGTATGCATGGCTTACACCAGCTACCCCAAAGGTCCATGTAGACAACCTTTCCTTTGAAATCAGAAAGAGAAACCTCTTTTCCGTCAATATCCTCTAAGGTGAAATCGTAGGCCATGGCCCGATCTCCTTTTGGAAGGATCTCTGAAAAAGAAGGATTAATAAAAAGACAAGCAATAAAAATCGATGCAACAAACTTCATATTCTTATGATTTAAAGACTTTTTTAAATACGTCGGCAAATTTTGTTTCAGCTGCAATTTTAATACCAGCTTTAACGCTTTTACCCCCTTTTTGGTTACTTGATGGAATAAAAATTTGTTCGAAACCCAACTTTTCACATTCACCTATCCTCAGGTCGATCCTTGTAACTCCACGGATCTCACCTCCCAGGCCAACCTCACCCACGAAAACCATGTTATGCGGCAACTCTATATCCAGGTATGAGGACACGAGAGAAGCGCAGACAGCCAGGTCCATGGCGGTATCCTCGATCCGAAATCCGCCGGCCACATTGACGAAAACATCCTGATCGGAAAAGCGCAGCTTCAAACGCTTCTCCAATACAGCCAGCAGCATGTTCAATCTTTTTTGGTCAAATCCGGTCGCAGATCTCTGAGGGGTTCCATAGGTGGCCGAGCTGACCAGGGATTGCACCTCGATGATCAGGGGGCGGTTTCCTTCGATCGTTGCTCCGAGCGAGGAACCCGAACCCTTGGACAGATCACTCCCGGAAAGGATCTCCGAGGGATTTTTCACTTCGACAAGACCCTGCTCTGCCATTTCAAAGATCCCCAGCTCCGAAGTAGAACCAAATCTGTTTTTGGAGGTTCGGAGTATCCTGAAGACCATATTTCGGTCTCCCTCGAACTGCAGCACGGTATCCACCATGTGCTCGAGGATCTTTGGTCCGGCCAATTGCCCGTCCTTGGTTATATGACCGATCAACAAAACCGGCGTACCGCTTTCCTTGGCATACCTGAGAAATTCCGCTGCGCTCTCACGCACCTGGCTGATGCTGCCGGGAGGGCTGTCCACAAAGGAACTCACCATGGTCTGGATAGAATCCACGATGACAAGACCGGGTTCAAAAATCTCTATTTGCTTAAATATGTTTTGGGTGCTGGTTTCAGCCAGCAGGAAGCAATCTTCACTTCCACCTACCCTCTCCGCTCTCATTCTGATTTGGGAAGGGCTTTCCTCACCGGAGATATAGAGCACCTTGCCACCCTTCATTTTCAACGCCAGCTGAAGGAGAAGCGTCGATTTTCCGATACCCGGTTCTCCACCCACAAGTACAATGGACCCTTTCACAATACCTCCCCCCAGAACCCTGTTGATCTCCTCAAAAGGCGTAACAAGCCTTTCTCCCTCTACCTGATCTACATCCTTGAGCGCCACCGGCTTGGCTGCACGGCCGGCGCCATAACTTGTAGCCGATGGCCCATTGGATTTCTTTTCGATGACCTCCTCTACGAATGTGTTCCACTCACCACAGGCAGGGCATTTCCCCAGCCATTTGGGTGATTCATATCCGCAGGATTGACAGAAAAATGAGGATTTGACTTTCGCCATGGAATTAGGTCTCGAAATTAATTCAAATTGCTTCAACTAAGCTATTTAACTCCCTTTTCAAGGGCATTTAGTTAATTATCTTTGCCACAAAAGCACCAAAAAATGGACTATAGGACGGAACACGATACCATGGGGGAAGTTAAGGTCCCTGCCGATAAATACTGGGGAGCACAGACCCAGAGATCATTGATGAATTTTCCGATCGGGGAAAACAAAATGCCCCTGGAAATTGTGAAAGCCTTTGGCCATTTGAAGAAGTCAGCGGCCCTGGCCAATGTAGAACTTGGGGCCATGCCTAAAGAAAAGGGAGAACTGATTGCCAAGGTTTGCGAGGAGATCATCAACGGCGAGCTTGATGATCAATTCCCCCTGGTCGTATGGCAAACGGGCTCCGGAACCCAAAGCAATATGAACGTCAATGAAGTGGTTGCAAACCGTGGGCATGTGATGAATGGCGGACAGCTTACGGACGCGGAGAAAGCATTACACCCCAACGATGATGTCAACAAATCACAATCATCCAATGACACATTCCCCACCGCCATGCACATCGCGGCCTATGAGATGATCGTGAAACAGACCATTCCCAAGGTCACTAAGCTCAGGAACACCCTGGATCAAAAGGCAAAAGACTTTCATTCGGTTGTTAAGATCGGTAGGACCCATTTCATGGATGCAACTCCACTGACCCTGGGGCAGGAGTTTTCGGGTTATGCAGCTCAGCTTGATCATGGTTTGAGAGCGTTGAAAAATACCCTGACC
>JANQHS010000164.1 GCA_028282565.1 Cytophagales bacterium
AGACATTTACAGGAATTGATCAAAGAAGATCCCAGGGATGTGCCTCCGGTTCCTGATTATCCCGACAAATCCTTCGATAACAAGTAAGGAGGTCTATAAGGTTTGCATGCTTCTTTCACCTTGATCCGGTTCTTTTAAGGAAGGTTCATTATGGTTTGAGCTGCTTGTTTTTTCGACCAGGGATCACATTCATTCGGTAGAATAGACCGGAAATAGTGTTTGGTGTTTTTTGCCTGTTATCCCTCTGTTACATAAAAAAGAGCAACTCTTTTCCATTACTCTTTGATGATAGGGTTTAATCCAATTGATCATTGGCCATTAAGCATTGATCTTTAACCCTTATTCATTACCGCTATTCATTCAGCTTTTTCCCAAGCCCCTTAGGCCCCATGGGTTCGTCCTGGAGGATGATACTATTGACTACTTTGCGAAGCCATATACGGGCATCATTGAGATCTTCCCCCTTACGGATCGCCCTGTTCAGGGTCAAAATCCTGTTAAAACAAATGGTACTGATAAAAGCGTGGCCCAGCGTTACCTCATCGCCAGGGGTAGCGAAACTCCATTCGATCGCGATGCGCTGGCGCATCAATTTCCGCATCCTGACTTTGGGAGCACCCAGTTGGGGTCCCTGCTTGAAAACCTCCATCCTTCCTTTTACATACTCATTGAGCACGTTGGCTGAAGTCATTGAATCCAGAGGCGTCACGGGAATTTCCGGATCAGGATCGAATAAATAAACCCGAAAGATCTTTTTTCCGATCAGGAATACATTCGGATTTGAAGTTGCGGATATTTTGTCCTTGTAAACAACAAAATAGAACGAGCGCTCAGGGCTGTTGTAAAGCCATGCTACACCTTGGTTGAATTCAACCTGGTGCGGTGCGTATTCAAGGTCAAAAGCTGGCCTTACCGACGAATCCTGGGCATGAACATTTTGGTTTAAGGCGAGGGTCAGCACCGTGAAGATTGAAAAAAAGCAAAACCCAATAATTCGGTAATGGGTTGATCTAGAATGATTTATCTTCTGGGATTGCAAACAAGCCTGCTTTATTGCTGAAAAAATACGCAAAACAAATTTTTTCCCTTTCGATTCACCTGGTACACCTTTAACCCACGAATCATGCAAATTCCAAACCGACATAAAGAATTCAATCCCGGCATTCATGTCCAAACTACTCCCGATTCTTTGCACCTTTCTACTCACGTTTTCAATTCATGCCCAAACGGTCAGCACCCTGGTTCCAGGTCCTTCGACCTTCAATGACGGTCTTGCCGTAGATCGATATGGCAACATATTCGCGGCAAGATATTTCGGATCAACCATCACCAAGATCACCCCGGATGGGCAGACGAGCATTTTCGCAGATGGAATGAGTTCACCCAACGGGATCATCTTTGATTCTCTGGGAAACCTATTGGTGCCCCAGGCTGTAGGTGATATGATCAATTCCATTGATACCGCCGGCAACTTCGATACCATCATGCTCATCGATGACCCTGGCGCCCTTGCGATAGACCCTGATGGGAATCTGATCATAGCAAGATACAATATCAATGACATCCTGATCATGGACTCCCTGGGAGATACCTCTTCTTATTGGAACCATGGAGGACTGAACGGGCCGATAGGCCTCCTATTTGATCAAGACGACAATTTCTATGTAGGAAACTTCACCGATGGAAGGATCTTTAAAAGGACCCCGGATGATTCTGTGACTCAGATCGCTGATCTGCCGGGAACCCTTGGTTTCATGACCTTGGCGGGTGGACATATCTATGCCACCGCCTTTGCCTCCAACAGAATTTACAAGGTCCCTCTTGACGGAAGTGGTGAGGAGATCTTTGCCGGAGGTTCCGGTGGTGGATATACAGATGGTCACGTTTCCGTGGCCAGGTTTTCGGGTCCCAACGGGATCACATCCACCCCCACCGGTGATACCATTTATATTTCAGAATACAATCCGAGGCGATTGAGAATGATCACCGGAGTGTTAAATCCAACCGTAGGACTTGAAGGGAAAAAGAAACATGAAATTGATGTATATGTTTTTCCAAATCCCTTCTCGGATCAGGCAAGCTTAAGTTTTGAATTGGATGAGCCTGAGGACCTGCGGTTGGATATTTTCACCAATACAGGAAAATTGGTCTGCACCAAGGCGATCTCAGGAAAAAGCGGTCCCCAGGACATACGGATCAACAAGGATGAAAGCCTGGGTCCTGGAGTATACCATTTCCGGATCATGGGAGCCAGGACTCTTGCCAACGGAAAGCTGATCCTCCGCTAGGGGAAGTAAGGGATCGAAAAGTTTCCGTTTAATTCATAACCATCCCCGCGTCTGGCAAAAAGGTCGAGTCTCCCATTGATCGAAGTTCCTATTGAAAGAATTTCCACCCTGCCGATGAGGTCTGTTTGTGCAATTATCCCTGTATAATCCTCATTGATGAAGGCAAAGTTCGGCCCGGAAGAATTTTTGATGAGGTATTCGCCCTCTGCGATGTTATCTCCCTGAAAAGTAATAACCACCCTGGGGTAGACTTCTTTGTTGAATGCGGGATCCTGAACAACCACTTGCTGATCGAATAGGAAGATGCCTTTTTCAGGATTCGGATCTGATGCGCCTATCGCACCACCGCTGATCAACTCCCAGTTCAGGCCGTCCACTATTCCCGCAACATTTTGGTCCAGGTATTCCGGTTTCCGAATGTCCCGGCAAAGGCTGGTTTCAAAAGCACCCTCAAACCTATCCGAAGGACTCCCCTGGGAGCTGTTCTGGTATTTGACTCGCCCCCTTACATAACCTATTCCGGTAGTGTCAAGCTCGTCGATCACCACCTCGGCATAAATGGTATATTGATAATCAACATTTTGAAGAAAAACACCTGTGGTGAGGGTGCCAACGCCGATTTCTCTTCGGCCTTCTTTGGGCAAAATGGTGAGGTTGATGAATGGACCCAATGAGGTGTCCAAAAAACCATAGCAATAATTGTGATCGGGAACTTTGAAAAAGTACAAAGAGATCGTCTCAACGGTGTTTCCATTTCCACC
>JANQHS010000186.1 GCA_028282565.1 Cytophagales bacterium
GAATAGGCGAGTAAATTGCTGATATAGATGAAAGGATAAAAAAATGGCAGCAACAAAACCGAAGTAGACTTTGCCCTTGTGAAATGAACCTTTTTGATCTTATAGCCGGCCAGCTTTCCCAGGGTCCTCAGCTTCTGAATTCCGATCAGGAAGATATGTCCATAATAGATCTCAGCACCACCGGATGACATCCATATACTATCAAGTTCATTGGGTGCCAACATGGAATTGAATCGTTCTGACTCCCCGAGAAGATAGCTCAGCTTGGCCCTGATGTTGGAATAATTCGGGGTAGTGATCAACAGCATCCCTCCTGTTCGGGTGATCTTGTTAAAGGATTGAAAGGCCTTGAGCTGATCGGTGAAATGCTCGATCCCCTCCTGACAGATCACCCCGTCCACGGACTGTCTCTTAATAGGCAACTCCTCATTGATGTCCATTTTGATGCATTTCAGATCATCGACCTTGAAATACTCCGGAAAGAGGTCGCAAGGAATTGGCTCCGCCCCGGCATCCTGAAGGATCCTGGTTGTGATACCGTTGCCCGCCGGAAAATCCACGATACTTTTTCCCTTGAACCAATCCTTTTTGCCCAAAATGAATCGCTTCACATAGTATTTGATGCTTTTTGGATTATCCTCGTGATTCATTTGATTTACTCTCCGATAAGATTGGAAAATTTCTCCTGGTTTTCCCGAAGGTATTTTGGATAGGTCCGGTCAACAGCCTGTAATTCAAACCTGGTCGCATCTCCGGGAATCACACTCCTCCCCGACCTGATGACCTCCTCTATTTCTTCGATACTCTTATTGTATTCTGGATGAGCGTAGGCATCCAACTTGGTCTTGATCCTTTGTACATCTCCAATATAGCTAAAATGCCAGCCTCCGTCCTTGATCACATCGATGGGGCCAGACTGGAGGTCACGATACAACCTCGTTTTTTTAAGGGTTTTGATCCTCCAAAGTGGAAGCATGACCGATCCCCTCCAATAAGCTATGCCATCGATATTTTTCTGGGCAGGAAGATCTTGTCCTCCTGTGTCGAAATATGTGCAGAGGTTGTTCAGCCAAAAATTATAGAATCGTTGCTCGAAGATCTTGATACTATCGGAATCCTTGAATCTTGCCACCTCCTCCGCTTTTGGGATCTCATCAAGGTCCGAAAAGATCACATTGGTATCCTTTGGCATTTTCTTTAGCATGCGGATGGCAAATTCCTTTTGATAGTTATCCAGGTCAAAAGGTCTTGGCTTTCTGAATTTGTGGAAAAATCCTGGCCAATGCTCGATCACCAGGTGAGTGATCTTCGGAAGGAACCTTTCAAACTGTTGCTTGTTTTCCGCAAAGAACAAGGGTTTCGGTTTGTTTTGATGCGTTCGCGTCCCTTCGACCAGAATGAATTCATCCACGACCGGATCGAGTTCGTTCAGGCGGATCTCCAGGATCTCGAGCTCGTTGAAAAATGGGAAGACGTCGACTATGCGGCCCATAGGATTCAGGGGCGAAAATAAGGAAGGGAAGAGATGAAATGAATCCTTAAGATCAAGAAGAGAAATTGCCCTGACCTAAGGGCTGGCTATTCTCAGTAACGCTTTTGGTTCAATTTGATTGCAAATTAGCCTTACATGAATTCGCAGGGTCGGTTTTCCTCCTGCAATTGAAGAAGAGCTCGGTGAGAAAATCTTTCAAGCGGTTAAGTGACTATGATTGGGATCCGAGGCGATTACCTGAGCGGTTAACAATTCCTCCAATCGAAATTTGCATATCCATTTAACTTTCCACTACATTTAGACGTTATTATTCGAAAGGATATTCATGGTTACCGCAACCACACACGGCGTTAAGATTTCAGTGAAAACTCATTATAAACCGGAGTACTCCAGTCCGGTACAGTTTCACTTTGTCTTTACCTACAAGGTCCGGATCGAAAATCACAGCAATTATACCCTGCAGCTTTTGCGCAGAAATTGGCTTATCCATGATTCCAACAATACCGTAAAAGAGGTTGAAGGCGAAGGGGTTGTCGGACAAAAACCCGTGCTGGAGCCAGGCCAATCCCATGAATATGTATCGGGCTGCAACCTCAAAACCGGAATCGGTAAAATGCATGGCACCTTTCTGATGGAAAGAGTTGTCGACGGGAAAAGGATAGAGGTTAAGATCCCGGAATTCCATATGGTGGTACCCTATCGCTTAAATTAATTGTCCAAAAAACTTTTCCAGATCCGCTCAAGGCTAATACATACCTTAAGAGCGAAAAACCAACACTCCCTTCATTCTCCTTTCGTTTTTGCATGGTACAATAAGGTCGTACTAAACCAGGATAACTGGCAACCCAGCAACAGACCTGAAGCCATGAGACAAAGGTTTCTTTCGGATAGCAGCGTTGATCAGGGTGAAGATTCAGGGACAAGGGCTGCAGGAAATACACGAACGATCTCTCAGGTGGCGAAAAGAGCCCTGGGCCCTAAACATAAACTGGAACTACTCTACCGGATCATCCGGCTTCAAGAGCCAAGATCCATTCTGGAACTTGGCACCTGTCTTGGGGTCAGTGCGGCCTACCTTGCCGAAGGAGCTAATGCCAAGGTGACCACGGTTGAAGGCAATTCGTATCTGTCAGAGCTAGCGGCAAACGAGCTAAGGCAACATGGCTACAATAATGTCGATTGCATCAACAGCAGATTTGATGACATTATCTCCAGGGAATCGGATAAACTTCATCTCCCATGGTTCATTTACCTTGATGGCAATCATCATTATGATGCTACCCTGAAGTATTTCAACATTTTCATAGAACGTGCCAGGCAGGATTGCATTCTTGTGCTCGATGACATCTATTGGTCAAAGGGCATGGCGAAAGCTTGGAAAGAGATCGTGAGTGACCGCAGAGTGCCCATTAGCATTGACCTGTTTCATCTTGGTGTTCTGATCTTCAGATTTAACCAACCCAAGCAGCATTTTCGCTTAAGGGCCTAAGTGTCAATAGTCACGGATCCAGGCAAAATGCTTGTCGATCAGAGAAGCCCTGTTATCCCTAAGGTATTCCAGGAATGTTTTTGCGGCTGGACCCAGATTCTTGTTTTTGAGCCATACAATGTTCCAGGTGGTTGATATCGGCAGACCAGCGGTTTTGATGATCTGAAGATCACCGTTACGGAGTTCATTTCTTATTCCGATCAATGGCATGATGGAAACTCCGAGACCGGCAATGACCGCCTGCTTAACGGCTTCATTGGAGGTCAATCTTAAAGGCTTTTTGGGGTGTATGCCCTTCTTTCTAAGATAACCTTCCATTGCCTGACGGGTGGCGCTTCCTTCTTCGCGGTAGATCATTGGTGTAGAGATGCGATCTAGCTTGGTTGAAAGTTTACCTTTCCAATTCAAACTTGGGCTCCCTACCAGGAACAGCTTGTTTTCCATCAATTCCAGTTTGTTGAGGCTGAGTTGGGGCGGAAGAATGGAGACCATTGAAAAGTCAACCATGTTTTCTTCAAGGTCATTGACCACCCTCCCCTTATTGGTCACATCCATGCTCAGCTCAATTCCAGGGTGTATTTTCAGGAACTCGCCCAGGAAAAAAGGCATGACATACTTGGCCGTACTTACGGTAGAAATGGTGAGCTTTCCCGACAAATAACCCAGGTAGGACATTCGCTTGTTCTCAATTTCAGAGGCCTTCTCCAGGATCGCACTACAAAATTCGGCGAGTTCCTTGCCGAACTCAGTGATATAAAGTTTGCGACCCACAACCTCGGTGAGGGGTATATCGAATTGATCCTGAAGATTTTTCAATTGAATGGATACTGCAGGTTGGGTTAAATGCAGTTCTTCGGCTGCCTTGGTAACACTCTGCATTTCGGCCACTTTCTTGAAAATACGAAGCTGATGGAAAGTATAATTCATTAATTCATAATTATGTTTTGCATAATAAATATAAATATTATTTAATGAAGAAATGAACCCATATTTGCAAAAAAAAATGGTACACGAATTCAAGTTAATCGACACTACCTATTCGCCTGCTGAAGCAAAAGAAATACTGGAAAAACTGATCAACGAAAAGATCAATTTTTTTAAACTCATGGAGTTATCCAATTATATCAAGTTTCAGGAGGACAGACCGCATGTCTACAAGAGGATCGCGGAACTCAAGGAAACCTCGGAAAATCTAAAGATGATCTTCAAGAATCTTCCTAGTGATTTTGAGGTAGAATTGGATTGCCCGGTAACGATCCGCATTAAAGAAAAGTCGCTCAGCGAAAGCTAGGACCTTCAACAAAGACTAAGCCAACGAGCCATGGGTAAAGCTGATCACAATGGTTGGGCGACCGACCATTATGTGCATAAGGAAGAATCTATTCTCCTGCCAAATGAATATTCCAAGGCCCTTGATCATGTGATCATGGAGCTTAAAAATCTTGGAAAACAGTTCGTTAATGAAAAAAAGCATACCCTGGAGATCAATCAGGCTTACAAGGCAAAGTTGGCTCGCTTGGAGGCATTGAAAAAGAGATTGGACGGGATCTTTCACCATGCAAGCGAAAAGGGGCAGCTGGTGAAGATCACCAAAAGCATGGAAATTGATTTTTTGCCTTTGAACAGTCCGAAAGATCAATAAAACGTGCCTGATGATATGGTTTGCTTTCCTTTCCGCGCTTTTTGCCTTTGGCACGCGGACCGTGAATCGACCTAAACAAAAAACAACCGACGGCGATACCTTAACATCACAGATCATGGGGGTGACATGGGCAGTGTTCACCCCCATTATTTCCTTTTTTTTGATAAAGAAAAGATCTTGGCCCAACTCCCCGGCTTCTCACGATCCTGATCACCACGAGTTTTACTTTCAATATCTTCCCTTCGCATCCGGACCTTTCAGATATTTTCGTCGCGTACCTTTCCCTCATGATCTCGATTTTCTGAACTCCGACAAAGCAAACTGATGTTACTGCTCGATCCACATAGAATCAAGGTGAGAAGCGACGGCATGGAATTGATCGAGCAAGAGCTGAGGAACATATATCGGCTGATCATTTTTAGCAGGGACCATTATGCTGATGATTTACTCAATGGCTTTTTGCAGGGAATCAATTCATTTCGAGAGCAGCTAAGTATCAAAAATGCCCAGCTCGAAGCACAATCTCCGGAAGAAGTCACGGAATACCTGGAAAACCTAAAGCGCTCCCTGGCATTTATTTCCAAAGAGATCAGGCATAACATCAACTTTGAATCCCAGGTTCAACTCTTTCATCTCCTCAGGTTGATCTCTCCAGAGGCCCACATGATGCATCCAAACAATTATCGCCGTACAGAGGTGCAGATCGGACCGATCATTTGTCCGCCTTCCAGGATCGTCACCAGTCTGATGGAGGATCTCTTTGCCAGAATGGAGGATTTTGATCACCCCATCCTAAAGGCCATATACTTCCATCATGAAATGATCCGCATCCATCCCTTCGTTGATGCAAATGGAAGAGTGGCCCGCATTGCAAAGAATTGGATGCTCATGCATTCCCTCTATCCACCGATTTTCATCAACACCGGGCCGGAAAAAAGGGAATATATCAATTCACTTCAATCAAGTTTCATTTACCTGGACCATAACCCAGGGGAATGGAACATCCATACCGAAGGCTTCTTCGAGCAGGAGATCAAGAGAATTCTTTCCAATATCAGGATCTTGTACAACCAGGTAAAAAGCATCAATCGCAATGGTCGATTTGTCCAAGCCTAAGAAGAACTCGCTCTGGGGAACCATTGGTGAGTTTCTTCAGATCGGATTTGGGATATTTCTCGCGAGCATTGGTTTGAAGGCCTTTTTGCTGCCAAATGGTTTCATCGATGGTGGCGTTACCGGCGTTTCACTTTTGGTTCAAACCTTCGTGGATATAGACTTTTCGATCCTGTTCATAGGATTCAGCATGCCCTTTCTGTTCCTGGCATATTTTAAAATATCAAAGCAAGTCTTTCTGAAATCCATCATCAGCATCATCTGCCTGGCCTTGGTGATCTACTTTGAGAACTTTGAAAGACTGACAGAGGATAAGCTGTTGATCTCAATTTTTGGAGGCCTGTTCCTTGGAATGGGAATTGGAATATCCCTCAGGAATGGAGCCGTATTGGATGCCGCAGAGATCATCGGTATATATCTCAATCAAAGATTCGGGATCAGTATCGGGAAGATCATCCTTGGTTTCAATATTATTCTATTCTCAGTAACCGCTCTGGTAACCTCGATCGAAACTGCTTTATACTCAGTGCTTGCCTATTTCGTAACAGCAAGGGTAACTGATCTGATCATTGAAGGGTTTGAGGACTTTATCGGTATCATGATCGTATCCAGATACCCCGGAAAGATCAAGCACATCATCATCGAACAACTAGGCGCCGGAATTACAGTTTATCAGGGCATGGGCGGATATGGTCTTGAGATCCACGACGAGGAAAAACCGATCATCCATTCCATCATTAATCGAATTGATCTGAGAAAAATGCATAACCTCATCAACCAAATTGATCCGGACGCATTTGTTGTTGAGTTTGACGTAAACAACGTGAAAGGTGGGGTGCTCAGAAGATACCTGCGGAATTAATTCAGGTGAAGCCGCCCGATGTAGAATTCGGATTCCAGATCCGCTTTCCTGTTCTTTGACACCAATTGGATGAGTTTGATCCTCGCACCGATATAGCCGGTTTCCCTTGCGTTTACCAAAAACAAGGAGCTTTCACCCGCTTCAAATTTTTGTTTCTCCCCGTTCAATAGTCCCTCGTAGTCCAGGACAGTTTGGGAATAGAGTTCTACCTGGTTTCTGGTTGTTTCGATCTTGTTTCGGGAAGCATCAACCCTGAATCCTAGATTTTGTCTTCCGAATTTCAGTTCATTCTCCGCCTGGCCGATTTTGATATCTGCTAACTTCAGTTCTCCTCTTTCCTTTCTCAAAAAGACGGGCATGGAAAACTCAAGACCTACGATATAGTTATCGTTGGGCAAGCCTGTTCCAAATTCATTCAGTTCCCTATTGCTCAGAAGGTTGTACTTAAAATTGACAACGGGTTTCAACATCTCCCTTTGCAATCTTTGCTGAATTCTCATCTGCTCGATCTTTCCGGAAAAAGCCAGAAGCTTTGGATGCGATGCCAAAACCGAATCCTTTTGCTCATATTCTTCGGTCAGGGAAACGATCTCAAGTATCTCATCAAAGTCCTCAGGTAAAACCTGATCATCCAGTTCCAGCGGGATCTGACCTTCCGACCAGATATAAACAGACAGGAACTGAGTGGCATTCTTGAATTTCAGTTGGTTCTCTTGCAAGAGCAACTGCCTGTTTTGAACCTGAATTCCTGCCTCCAGGGTGTCAATATTTGGTCTGTCTCCGGCCTCAGCACTTTGCTTGACAGCCTCGAGTCTCTCCCGGGCCACATCCACTGCTTCCTCAAAAACCCTTACATCATAATAGGCTTCGAACCAGTCCCAATAGGCTTTTCCGGCATCGAAAAGAAGCTTGTTCAGCATCTGTCTTCTTTCCTGCTCGGTGACCTGTAAATAAATGTCTGCTTTGCGCAGTTCCGTCCTTCTTTTATCGATTACCAGCCCCTGTCCCAGGGTCCAGGAAATTCCCCCATAGGCAAGGCCATCGGCAGGAACGGTTCTCTCGGGGTTAAGGTATGTTCCTCCATTGTCTTCAAATCCAGCCTGAATTTCAATTCCATACCATGTTGGAATTTTCAAACCGGCGTTGCCAATCGAATAATACTCCTCACCCAGATACCTTTTACCGTTAAAACCGGCATAGGCCTTGGGATCAAATGCTCCCCTTGCCCTTTGCACATCCGCAACACCTTCAGAAGCCTTGAGATCGGCAACAACTGCCAAAGGATGGTGCTCCTTTACGATATCCAGATATTGCTCAAAAGTCAGTGTCAGAGGGTTTTGTGATTGCCCAAAAGCACATCCAAGAGAAATGAATAGCAGAAAAATATGGTAGAACAGATTTTTCATTTATTTCTTTTCCTCTGATTCACCAGGAAGTCTGTAAAAATCAGGTGGGAAGCCATTGATCTGCCTCCATGTCTCGTACCATATGGGAACATCCTTGAGCAGAAGCATATTCACGGTTCCACCCCCTACCCTCAATGCATTTGGCCAGGGTACATCTTCCGGATCTTTGGCAACCAGAAGGCGGAAGAGTCCGTTTTCGCTAATGAAATTATCAATGGCAACAACCTTTCCGCCATAGGTTCCGTAGCTGGTATTAGGCCATCCTGAGAATACGATCGCAGGCCAGCCATCAAATTGGATTCGAACCTTTTGACCTTTTTGAACCAGAGGAAGGTCCATGGGTCTGACATACATCTCTACCGCCAGATCGTAATTGGCCGGCATAATACTGATGATCTCCTCCCCTTCTTTCATGGTTTCTCCAAGACCGGTTTGGATAGCCTTGGTGATGTAGCCATCCTGCGGGGCCGTGATGTAATACATGCCGGTACGAATAGAATAGTTCATGTATTGGTTCTGAAGCTTGGTTACCACCGCCTCGGCATCATACATATTCGAAAGTGCCGTGTACTTTTCAGACTCCGCCTTGGATATCGCATCTCTATACTGGGCCTGAATAGAAGTGACCTCCACCTTGGCATTGATCACCTCGTTTTTGCTCGTCAGAAGATCGTTCTGAGCAGCGATCAATTCCGCCTCGGACTTTTGAAATGTCAGTTTTCTGTTCTCCATATCGGTCTTGGACTTCAGCCCCTGCTCATATA
>JANQHS010000187.1 GCA_028282565.1 Cytophagales bacterium
GGCGAGCAGATCAAGGTGGAACTTGAAAAGCAAAACCGAAATCTACGGGATGTCAAAATTGTTTGCTCAGGGAAAAGTTTGGGTCGGGGCGGAAATAGAAATTACGGGGTCCGACAATCCAAGGGCCAACTCCTGATTTTCCTCGATGATGATATGCAACCCATGCCTGATGTGATCTCAAGGTTTAGTCAGGAACATCTGAAGAATGAAAAGCTCATTCTTGTAGGAGCCCAAATGGAAAATGAAAAGGAAATGAAAACCGAGGTGGAAAAATTCAAATCCCACCTCAGCCGGAAATGGCTTTCTCAAATTACCCTTGAGCCAATGGACAGAGAAACGCTTTTCCTTACCGGAGCGATATTCTCGATCACAAGAAAAAACTTTGAGGCTTTGGGTGGATTTGATGATAGCCTGAGCGATTGTGAGGATAAAGACCTTGGTTATCGCGCCCTGGACCAGGGTTTGGAGGTGAGATTTGATCCCGGCATACTTGGTTATCATCAGGACCAGCTGACGTTTAGAAAATACATCCAAAGGCAAAAGGAATACCGGGCTGAACTCAAAAAGATGGAGAAAAAGAATAAAGTAGTTCCCAAATCCTCGCCGGTCTCCGGACCGAAAAGATCATTCAGAAAAATTTTCAGGGGCGGAACTTTCCCCTTTCTGATGGACCGGTTCAACCTTTTCGTGGTTCTTCCAACGAAACTTCGTTTCAAAATTTACGACATGGTCATAACGGCCCAATTGGAGGACTGAGATGAAAACCATAGGAATTTTTATTTCGGATGTGGAAAAAGCGAGGAATTTTGAATGGATCTCCAGGGCCCTGGATAAAAAAAAGTTTCGGCAGGTCTATTTTCTGATCAACGACAGAAAAACGGAGTTGGAGGAGCATCTACAAGAGGGCGGGCATCATGTCTACCGGCTGGAGGGAAATTCGAAGCTTGCTGTTGCCAGAAATATCTGGAAAGCGAGAGGTCTTTTAAAAAGGGAAAAGGTCGATGTTGTTCACTGTCATTTGCGTATTGCAAATATCATTGGGCTGCTTTCGGCGAAGCTGGCCGGGGTCAGGGGCAGGATCTATACCAGGCATTTTTCTACCTACCACCACGAATACCACCCAAAAGCCGTACGCTTGGATCTGTTTTTAAACAACATGAGCTCCAAGATCATCGCCATTTCCAAAAACGTAAATCAGGTGCTATTGGAAAAAGAGAAGGTGGCCAAGGAGAAGGTCGCCTTGATCCCACACGGGTTTATTCCTGCGGACTTCCGGGATGTCGAATCCTCCAGAGTTAACAAGCTGAGGGAAAAATACGGGTTTGGAAAGGATACCTACATTGTTGGCGTAATTGCAAGGTTCGATGAGTGGAAAGGCATTCAGTACATCATCCCGGCCTTCCGGGAATTTTTGAAGATCTGTCCCAGGGCGCATCTGGTTCTTGCAAATGCTCATGGACCCTATGAAGACAAGATCAGATCAATGCTCAGGGACATTCCCGACAGCAGCTATACATTGATCGCTTTTGAGCCTGACTCGCCTGCACTCTATAATCTCATGGATGTGTATGTCCATACTCCGATCGATGACCATTCAGAGGCCTTTGGGCAAACGTATGTAGAAGCATTGCTCGCCGGCATTCCGAGCATTTTCTCACTTTCGGGAATCGCCAATGAGTTTGTTCAAAACGATGTGAATGCAATGACCGTCCCGTTCCGGAATTCAGAAGCCATCACCAAAGCATTGGAAAAGGTAAAAAACGGGGATTATTCTACGGAGATCATTGAAAAGGGCAGAAAGGACGCCATGGAGAAATTCTCATTTGATCTCATGATGAAAAGGCTGGAGGAACTTTACCAAAACCCATATTAGATCGAAGATCATCAAAAAATAGGGCCCGAGGTTTCTGTTGTAATTCCATGTTACAATGCCGAAGCTTTTTTGGAAAGAACCCTAAAATCGGTCTTTGATCAGGAAGGAGTAGAAATAGAGGTCCTCCTGATCAACGATGGCTCCACAGATCGGTCAAAGAAGATCGCCAAGACATTCAAGGGAATTACCATTATTGACCAAGAGAACCAGGGCGTCAGCAAGGCAAGGAACGTAGGAATTGAAAATTCTAGGGGACGGTACATAGCCTTTTTGGATGCGGACGATGAATTCCTCCCCGGAAACCTTCAGGCAAAAAAAGAATTTCTGGATCAACGCGCTGAAATGGTTTTGGTGCATAGCCTTGAAAAGATCGTTGGACAGGATGGAAGTCTTGTCAAAATATCCAATGGGAAATCCGGTAGTGTAAAAGGCGATCTGTTGAACCTAAAGGAAACCGTGATACATAGTCCTTCATCTGTGATGGCGAGGAAGGAAGCAATAGAAAAAGCAGGGGGCTTTGATCTAAACCTGTCAACCTCCGCTGATTGGGATATGTGGTTA
>JANQHS010000279.1 GCA_028282565.1 Cytophagales bacterium
GAAGCCAGGCCCGCTTTTTTGGAAATGCTTCTTCCTGAAAAGCTCCATCGCCCCGTAAAAACTCCTGTTGTATACAGGGTCTTGCTTATCACTGCTTTCCCCCTTGAAGTGAATAATATATTCCTCGCCCAGATAATGGTTTCTAAAACTATTTTTGAGAACCCTGTAGGAAAAGTCAATATCCTCTCCGAACATAAAAAAGTCTTCATCAAGCAGAAATTCCGCCCTGAGCTTTTCCCTGTCGAACATCAGGAAGGCTCCGCTCAGGATCTCTACATGACCATTTCCCTCATCGGGTTGATCGATGGCATAGTATCCGGCCCAGGATTTGGATTGTGGCCGCAGCTTCCAAAGTCCCGACAGCTTGGCAAAAGATCTCCATGGCATGGGAATTCCGCGTTTTGATTCCGGAAGATAGTTGCCCAGTCCGTCAAGCATCCTGGTGCCAACGGTGGCGATCTCGGCGTTTTCATTCAGGATCTTGGCGGACTTCTCAAGAACCGTAGGAAAAACTATGGTATCCGGATTGAGCAACAATATGCGATCGTGTTTCGAAGCCTTGATGCCGATATTGTTTGCCTTGGAGAAGCCGAGATTGGATGTGTTGTTGATCAGACGAAAATCGGGAAAATGTTCCCGGACCATTTCAGGTGTGCCGTCGTCGGAATTGTTGTCCACGACGATAACTTCAATGACCATGCTCTCCAAACACCTTTTTATGGAACCAAGGCATATTCCCAGGACTGTCCGGCAATTGTAGCTGACTATGATTATGCTTAAGGTGAGCTTCATCTAGCTTGGGTTGTAAGGAACCCTGGTTGAAAGACTTCGGGATAAAGTTAATTCATCGGCATATTCCAATTCACCCCCGATGGGTATCCCCCGGGCAATTGCGCTGATCCTAATTTCGGAATCACGAAGTTTCTTTGATATGTAAAAGGCCGTTGTATCGGCCTCCAGCGTGTTGCTTAAGGCAAAGACCAATTCTTTGGGGTTTTCTTCAGATATCCTTTGTAGCAGGGTTTCTATATTCAGATCCTCCGGGCCGATTCCCTCAATAGGGGCGATGACCCCCCCAAGGACATGGTAGAGACCATTGTATTGACCGGTATTTTCTATGGCCAGCACATCGCGACTATCCTGAACCACGCATATCAGATCCCGGTTCCTGCCGGTTGAACTGCAGATAGAGCAGATCTCTTCATCGGATATATTGTGGCAGATGGAACAGTATCGGATCTCCTTTCGAAGTTTGAGTATGGCTTCGGCCAGTTCTTCCGATACCGCTTCATCCTGACGAAGCAGGAAAAGAACCAGCCTCAATGCGGTTTTTTTTCCGACTCCGGGAAGTTTTGAGAAAGCATTGACCGCGTTCTCAACAAGTTTGGAAGGAAAGTTCATTAAACGACCTCTGCAGAGATCCCGCGATCACAGATTGCATCCCGCATGGGCTTGAGATAATCCCATTGACCAAGCTTCACCGCGCATTTTCCGTTATGATGGATGATCCAGGTGCATTGCTCGGCCTGTTCCGGGGAATGCTCACAGACTTTGATCAGGGTTTCAATCACATGGTCAAAGGTGTTGACATCATCGTTGAAAACAGTAAGCTCTTTATCTTGTCCGGAAACCCCGATATCTTCGAGCTGGGCTTCCTGTTCTTCAAAAGGCATCATGAAAATCTGCTTTTATTTTCTGCAAATTTAGCTATTTCGCCACTTTCACATTCCAATGAGCCCACTTTCTGCCCTGTTGGTTGTTTCCGGGTATTTTGCCCTGCTGATCATCATATCGGTTTTGACCCGATCGAAGGGGGATTCCAACACCTTCTTTGTCGGCAATAGAAATTCTCCATGGTATTTGGTGGCCTTCGGGATGATCGGCGCGTCCTTATCAGGAGTGACCTTTATCTCCATTCCCGGATGGGTAGAAAAAACCCAGTTCACCTACATGCAGATGGTGCTGGGATATCTTCCGGGTTATTGGATCATTGCCTTTGTTCTTCTCCCCATTTACTATCGGCTCAAGCTTTTCAGTATTTACCAATACCTTGAAGACCGCTTTGGTTATTATTCCTACAGGTCAGGCGCGGCGTTTTTTCTGTTGTCCAGGCTCATCGGCGCCGCATTCAGACTTTACCTGGTGGCGGGGGTGCTGCAGCTGGCCTTCCTTGATTCCATGGGGATGCCTTTTTGGGTCTCCATATTGATCACCATTCTGTTGATCTGGCTTTACACTTATTCCGGAGGGATACGAACCATTGTATTCACCGACACGCTTCAAACCCTGACCATGTTGTTGGCGGTGATCCTCACACTGATCTATATTTTCTCCACTTTGGATCTGGACTTTGCTCAATTTTGGGCTGCCGGAAAGGAGAACAACCTTGTAAGGATCTTTGATTGGAATTGGAGAAGCCCCACGTTTTTCTGGAAGCAGTTTCTCAGCGGTGCTTTTATAGCCTTGGCCATGACCGGGCTGGATCAGGACATGATGCAAAAAAACCTCAGTTGCAAAAACCTGGCTGAATCGAGGAAGAATATGCTTTGGTTCAGCAGCTTGCTGGTGCCGGTCAATTTTGTTTTTCTCTGCCTTGGTGCCGGCCTGTTCCTGTTTTCCTTTTCAAACGGGATTGAAGTCCCCACCAGAACCGATGATCTGTTTCCCTTGCTTGCCATTGACCACATGCCAGCCTTTTTGGGGATTGTTTTCCTTCTGGGAATTACGGCCGCAGCTTATTCCAGCGCGGACTCAGCATTGACCTCTCTTACGACCTCCTTTTGTATCGATTTTCTGGATTTTGGAAATAGGGAAGGAGAAGATGAAAAGAAAAAGATCAGACAATGGGTTCATGTCGGGATGTCGGCGACCTTGTTTGTTTTGATCTTCATTTTCAGGCTCATACAGGATGACAATGTGATCAGCTCCTTGTTTAAGGCTGCGGGCTATACTTACGGGCCGCTTTTGGGGCTCTTTGCTTTCGGTATTCTGACCAAGTTGAAGGTAAGGGATAAGCTGGTTCCATATATAGTCTTAGCCTCCCCTTTGCTGACCTATCTGATCCAGACATTGATCGAATCATCTTTTCCGGAATACAGGTTTGG
>JANQHS010000298.1 GCA_028282565.1 Cytophagales bacterium
AAGGAATGAGAATTATTGGGAGGAGCTTGGACGAGGCCTAGCGAAACTCCATAAGCAATCTGCCCTCGAGTTTGGATGGGAAGAGTATAACTTCATCGGCTCATTGCCTCAGTACAATGATGCCAACAGGGACTGGCCTGAGTTTTTTGTGGAGAATCGCATCAACAAACCTCTACAGATGGCCGTGGATGCGGGCATTTTGGGTTCAGATGATATTCGACTTTGTGATGGCGCGAACAGAAATTTCTTAGAGATCTTGAGGGGGCCGGAAAATCCGGCTATGATCCATGGGGATCTCTGGAGTGGAAATTTGATGGTCGATAGAAATGGACTTCCATGTCTAGTAGATCCGGCGATATATTTTGCAAATCGGGAAATAGAGATTGCCTTCTCCACTTTGTTTGGAAGGTTTGGAGAGGGTTTTTATGATGCATACCAGGAGGCCTTCCAAATGGAAAGCGGGTTTGAGAATCGGTTTGAAGTCTATAATTTGTATCCCCTTTTGGTACATGCAAATTTGTTTGGCGGGGCTTATGTGGGCAGTTACAGGCAGATAATGAAGAAGTACAACTGATATGAAAAATATTTCAAGATCGTTTGAAGATTATTTAAAATCCTATCGACGTAGCATTGAGCAACCTGAAGCATTCTGGGAGGAGCTTGGAGCTGAATTCCGATGGAGAAAAAAGTGGGACAGGGTACTTGATTGGGATTTTATGAAGCCGGAGGTGAAATGGTTTGTCGGTGGAAAACTCAATATCACGGAGAACTGTTTGGATCGACACCTCGAAACCAGAGGAGACCAGAATGCCATCATTTGGGAGCCTAATGATCCCGGGGAAGAACCAGCCTATATTACCTACAGGGAATTGCATTCCAAGGTCTGCCAGTTCGCTAATACCTTGAAGGAACAGGGTATCAAGAAAGGCGACAGGGTCTGCATCTACATGCCCATGGTACCCGAACTCACGGTCTCGGTTTTGGCTTGTGCCAGGATCGGTGCCATCCATTCTGTGGTTTTTGCAGGTTTCTCGTCCAGATCCCTAATGGAAAGGATCAACGATGCTTCCTGCAAAATGATCATCACAGCCGATGGAGGTTATCGGGGCGATAAGATTACCGGCCTGAAGGATATCGTTGATGAGGCCCTTGTTGATTGTCCGAGTATTGAGAAGTGTATTGTTCTCAAAAGGACTGGCCAGCAGATTGAGTTTGTGGAGGGGAGAGATCTTTGGTGGGATGAAGCCATCGAAGGTAAGATCGATATCTGTGAGCCGGAAATTATGGATTCGGAGGATATGCTGTTCATCCTTTATACTTCCGGATCCACCGGAAAGCCCAAGGGTATGGTCCACACCTGTGGTGGTTACATGGTATATACTGCTTATACCTTCCTGAATGCCTTTCAATACAAGGAAGGTGACATTTACTGGTGTACGGCAGATGTGGGCTGGATCACGGGTCATTCCTATATTATATATGGTCCTCTGGCTGCAGGGGCTACCAGCATGATGTTCGAGGGTGTTCCCTCCTGGCCGGGCATGGACCGTTTTTGGGAAGTGGTCGACAAGCACAGGGTGAATATCTTTTATACCGCCCCAACGGCTATTCGGGCTCTTGAGAAATGTGACCCTGCATTGGTCGAAAGGCATGATCTTTCATCCTTGAGGGTACTGGGAACCGTAGGAGAGCCGATCAATGAGGAAGCATGGCATTGGTATCATGACATGATCGGTAAGGGTAGATGCCCAATTGTGGACACCTATTGGCAGACCGAAACCGGAGGATTCATGATCTCACCAATTGCGGGAATAACCCCGACCAAACCCGCATTTGCTACTCTTCCCATGCCAGGGATCGTGCCGGCTGTTATGAATGAGGATGGTAAGGAAGAGATAGGAAATGGTGTGGAAGGAAGATTGTGCATCAAGTTTCCATGGCCTTCCATGGCAAGAACGATCTATGGCGACCACCAAAGATTTCATGATACCTATTTCTCCGGCTTCCCCAACAAGTATTTCACCGGGGATGGCTGTCGAAGAGATGAAGAAGGATATTACCGGATCACCGGAAGGGTGGATGATGTGATCATAGTTGCCGGTCATAACCTGGGGACCGCCGAGATCGAGAATGCTATCGACGAACATGAAAACGTTTGTGAGACTGCTGTTGTGGGCTATCCTCATGATATCAAGGGCAATGCTGTTCATGCCTTTGTGAATTGTTTCCACCCTCCTAAAGACGAGGATGACTTGAGGCAGGAGATCCTTACCCTGGTGAGCAGGATAGTGGGCCCCATCGCAAAGCCGGAGAGGATCCAGTTCGTCAGCGGCTTGCCCAAAACCAGATCAGGAAAGATCATGAGGCGTATACTTCGTAAAATCGCAGAGGGCAATACCGGAGACCTTGGTGATACTTCAACACTCCTAAATCCTGAAATTGTTGATGAGATTTTGGGAGGAAATGCCCTTTAATTAGGTTTACTGGAATATCGACATTAGATTTGGGGTTAAGCCGATGCTTGGCAAATCAACCCGCATTGGGTCTAATTTAGAGGTATCGGAACTGTAAAGGTTTAGCAATGACAAACTAATTAAATATGAAGCGAACATTATTACTATTTCTCCTTTCAATTCCTGTTGTTCTGTTTGCCCAAAAAAGGAAAGCGGAATTCGAAGCTGTCGATGTATCCACGATGACAGTTCATGATCCATCTGAAAACCCCGTACTGAGCAATGAGACCAATTCAGCTCAAAACCGGGAAGTGAATTCCTCTCCCTTAAGGGTTACATCCACACTTACTAAGCTCGGAGAGTCGGCCAACCCGTTTACCGGGGCTTTTGGTTTCAGGTCGGCTTTGTCCTACGAACCAGCCCTGAATATGGTGAGCTTTGTTTTCCGTCAGAACCCTGCTTTCTA
>JANQHS010000312.1 GCA_028282565.1 Cytophagales bacterium
CATAGTCCTTCATCTGTGATGGCGAGGAAGGAAGCAATAGAAAAAGCAGGGGGCTTTGATCTAAACCTGTCAACCTCCGCTGATTGGGATATGTGGTTAAGACTGTCCGAGATCGGGGAATTTGGCCTTATTCCTGAAGCACTGGTCGCATATAATCTTCATGATGGCCAAATGCATTTGAACGTAAAACGTATGGCCTCAGATATGAAGTATGCGTTTCACCAAGCAAGAAAAAGAGGAGCTTTTTCAAGTGCCGGAGAATACAGCAGAATGAATTCAAACCTGAATTTCACAATTGCAGCCTCATTTGCAGGAGACGAAAAAGATCCCATCAGGGCATTTTTGTATTTATTTAGGTCTCTGATTGGCTCACCGCGGGTCTTCCTAAAAAGAATACAAAAGAGGTATTGATGTTCTATAAACCGACAATCCAATCCTAACGAACCATGTGCGGAATTACCGGTATTTGGTCCCTGGATAAGTCACTCGGAAAAGAGGACATAACCCAAATGACAGATTCCCTGGCTCACAGGGGCCCTGATTTTCAAAATGAGTGGTCCTCTGCTGACGAAGCGGTACATCTTGGACATACCCGGCTTTCGATCATAGATCTTTCCAAGAGGGCCAACCAACCAATGATCTCCAGCTCCGGAAAGAAGATCCTGGTCTATAATGGAGAGACCTATAACTTCCGGGATCTAAAGGCCCAGATTCCCAATGAACGATTGAGGTCAAACTCAGACTCTGAGATCGTACTCGAGTATCTGGATATCAAAGGGAATAAAGGCGTTTCCGATCTCAACGGCATGTTCGCCTTTGCAATATTTGATCAGGAAAAAAAGGAGTTGTTGTTGGTCCGGGATCGTGTAGGCATCAAACCGCTCTACCTCTATAAGGATCAAAATAACATCGCGTTTGCATCAGAACTGAAATCTTTTCTGGGAAATAGGAAGATCAACTCCGGGCTTTCGGTGAACAAGGACGCCATACATTATTTCCTGCATCTGGGGTATATACCGGAACCATTGACGATCTTCAACGAGATTGAAAAGGTCCCAAAAGGGCACTATTGCATTATTCGTGATGACCACAAGGTTCAACATCACAAATTTTGGAGGGAAGAAAAGGAAATAAGTCATTTCAATTCTGGAGAACTCCGTAAGCAATTGCATTCCCTGCTCATCGATTCTGTGGAGAAACAAATGGTTTCCGATGTCCCTCTGGGCACTTTTTTGAGCGGAGGAACCGATTCGAGTCTGGTGAGCGCCATAGCTTCCAAGGTTCTGAAAGCACCGATCAAAACCTTTAATATTGGTTTTAAGGATGATCGATACGATGAATCCTCTTATGCCAGAAAGGTCGCGGATCAAATAGGATCGGACCATACCGAATATATTTTGGAAGAAGATGAAGCCTCTGCAATGATCCCTGAAATGCTGAGCACATTTGATCAGCCTTTTGGAGACACCTCTGCAATTCCGGTTATGCTGATTTCAGAACTCGCCAGAAAAGAGGTTAAGGTGATCCTCACAGGTGACGGAGGGGATGAATTGTTCTTTGGATATGGAGCCTATAATTGGGCTCGTTGGTTGAATCACCCGATTTACCGGACCGGGATCCAGGGATTATCGATACTTGGCAAGGACTCATCAAATCATAAGATCGCCAAAGCATCAAAAATGTCTGCCAGCAACTCCGGAAACCTACAGAGCCATATATTTTCCATCGAACAATCCCTGTTTTCCAGGGATGAAACCAGTGCGGTCCTGAATGGCAGATCTCCGGTTATGAATCTTCAAAAAGATCGCTTTGGCAAAGAGGTCTCTGCAATGCAGAAACAATCCTTGTTCGACCTTGAATACTATTTACCCGATGATCTGCTTGAAAAAGTAGATCGTTCTTCGATGAAATACTCACTGGAATGCAGGGTTCCTATTCTCGATCAAAGAATTGTAGATTTTTCAAAAAAACTTCCGGACTCATGCAAATACGGCAGGGGTCAGGGAAAGCTCATTCTCAAAGAGATACTCGAAAGTTACCTTCCTAAGAATCTGATATATCGTCGGAAGTGGGGCTTTTCGATTCCCCTTTCCAAATGGCTCATGGCTAGTCTTGATTCCCGGTTTTCCGATATAATTCATCCCGATTCGATTCGACAGCACTCAATGTTGGATCATTCCATCATTGAGAAGACCATTGCCGCATATAAGAACGGCAATGAATCTGAATACAACCGCGTTTGGCACCTCGTCATCCTGCTATCATGGGCCGCCAAAAGAAACATAACACTAAGCTCATGAAGATCCTTTATCTCAGTTTTGATGGAATACTTGATCCCCTTGGGCAATCCCAGATCCTGCCTTACCTGAAAGGATTGGCAAAAGCCGGTTACGAAATTCATCTGATCACCCTTGAAAAAAAAGAAGTTGGCAGGAAGGAAAAAGAAAAAATCGAAAGTTCAGGCATCAAGTATTCCTCTGACCGTTATGCCAAAAACCCAAAGGGGCTTTCCTTCCTGAAAAACAAGTCGCGGATGCGAAGGATCTACAAAAGGTTGGCGGTAAAAGTCTCCTTCGATCTCATTCATACCAGGAGTCTGGTTCCATATGAGGCGATCAAAAGCCTGCTACCATCGGATTCAAGAGTTCTATTCGACATGCGTGGGTTCTGGCCGGATGAAAGGGTCGATGGAAAAATATGGAACATCAAAAATCCGCTTTTCTTTACTGCTTACCGGTCGTTTAAGAATAAGGAGCAATACCTGATCAGTCATGCCGATTCGATCATATCCCTTACCGAAAATGCCAGAAATGAGATCGGGACTTGGTTTGAAACGGGTTTGCAGAGAGGTTCTTTGCAGAGTTTTAAAATAAAGACCTCCAACAGAGCTGAAGGCATCAAAGAAAAAATACACGTCATCCCGACCTGCGTAGATACAGATCACTTCAATCCCGAAAAATATCCCGCTGCTATCAAATCAAAGAAGAGGCAGGAATTTGATCTTCCTAATGATCACCTGGTTTTTTGCTACCAGGGATCGTTTGGAACCTGGTACCTCTTTGAAGAAATGTTTGATTTCTTCATGCAATACAACGCTCAGGACCCGAATTCCAGCTGGTTGATCCTTACCAAGGAGCCTAAAGGCAATATTCGAAAAAGGGTTGAATTCATTTTGGAAAGAAATCCGGAGCCAGGAAGCATAGATTCTGTCATGGATAAGATCAGGATCAGATCCTCAAGTTATGATAGAATGCCTCAAGATCTTTTGGCCGCTGATGTGGGGCTTTTTTTTATTTCCGGCAAGTTTTCGAAAAAAGCTTCTTCCGCGACAAAAACCGGTGAATTCATATCAATGGGCCTTCCGGTGATCTCCAACCCTGGCTGGGGCGATATGGAACACTATCATTCCAAATATCCTTGGGCTTTCCGGTTGGAAAAAAATGGTGATACCAAAGGACAGAACCAACTAAGATCCTGGATTGAATCAGCTTCAGGTGAAAGGATCCGGGACCTTGCGATCAGGGAGTTCTCTTTGCAAATGGGAATCGAATCATATTCAAGAGTATATAAATCGATCAAGGATTAAGAGACTCCTGATCATATGCCCATACCCAAAAGGTCAGGTCGCTTCACAGCGATTCCGGTTTGAACAATACCTCGACCTGTTTCCCGGCTGGAAAATTGAATATGATCTACGGCCCTTTTGGAATGAAGCGGGATTTAAGGTCCTATACTCAAAGGGCAATTTTGTTCAAAAGCTATTTGCTTTCTTTTCAGGGATATTGCGTAGGTTTTTTCTCCTTTTTGGACTTCATGGATATGATGCCGTTTTCATTCACCGTGAAGCTGCACCACTCGGACCTCCGGTTTGGGAATATATTGCCCTAAAGATTTTCAGAAAAAAGGGTGTTTATGATTTTGATGATGCCATTTGGATCAGCAACACTTCGAAAGAGAATAAGCTGATCTCGGGGATCAAATGGCATAACAAGGTTGAAAAAATAATTGCATGGAGCAGCATCGTTTCCTGCGGAAACGATTGGATCAGAAATTATGCAAGTTCCTTTAATGATCGTTGCGAAGTAATTCCGACCACGGTGGACACCGATCTTCACAAACCCACGATCCGCAAAAACCAGGATCTGATCATTGGCTGGACAGGAACCCATTCTACCCTGAAATATTTGGCGCCAATATTACCTGTCATAAGGTCGATTCAGAA
>JANQHS010000323.1 GCA_028282565.1 Cytophagales bacterium
TCAAACCGGGCCCCTGTTCGAATTCCACCTCGTGAATTGGTTGGCCTTGCATATCTGCGCCCAAGAGCTTGGCGGTAGGATTATTCCTCAAAATATCATCTATACGGAGATAACGGACTTTTACCCTGAAGAGCGACCCCATAGCCGCCATTACACTTTTTGGATTGTAGAGGTCACATGTATTCGGACTGCAAAAGATCTCCTGCAATCCAAACCAGTCAGCAGTACGAATGATGGCTCCGAGATTTCCAGGATCCTGCAGCCTATCAAGGTAAATGCTCCAGGATCCCAGGATCGGTGGTTCGCGATCCGGTGAAGGGATCTTGACCAAAGCCAATCCATCTTCGTTGTTCTTAAGCGATGAAAGTGAAGAAATCTCATCCTTTTTCGCGGTAATTGTTTCAATGTCTCCCGAGAAAGTGCCCAAAGAATCCATGAAGTCAGAAGTCCCTACAATGTGGGTAATTTGCTGCCTCGATGTCAAAGCCTCCTGAACTATTTTTCTACCTTCAGCAAGGTATAGACCATGCTGAGACCTGTATTTCTTTATTTTGAGCGACCGAACGACCTTGGATAAAGATTTCGTTAACATATTCCTGAAAGTTCAATGGCAAAGGCTCCTACAAATTGCCCTTTTGTTCCTTTTTCTGGACTCCTGTACCGGTACCAAGCACCTTCAAGAAGGTGAGTACCTCTTGTATCAGCAACAGATCAAAGGAAACAAAAAAGTTCCTGGCTCAGAAATAGAGGTTTTCTTCAGACAGAGACCAAACCGAAAGATCCTTGGACTGCCCCTAATGCCATACCTTTCCGCTTACTATATCGGAAAACCTGAAAGGTATGAAAAGAGGGGTCGTAAAAAAGCTCAAAAGGCTGATAAATGGTATCAAAAGAAAATCAACAAAAAGCCTGATAAGAGAAAAAAGTGGGAAAAGAAGTATGCCAAGAAGCTTGAAGCGGCAGAGCTACTCAGTAAGGAAGGTCCTTCGATCAAACGATCATTTGGAGAGCCTCCTGTGATCTTCGATGAAAAGGATGCCGGTGAAACGGCAGATCAAATATCCAACTACCTCGAAAAAAAGGGATACTTTGAGAACGAGGTAAATCTCGAAATCAAAAGGAAAAGAAAGAAGGCTTTCATAGTCTATAGGGTCAGGGAAAACGAGCCCACCACACTTCAAAACATAAAATTCTTCTTCTCGGATTCTACAATGAAAAACATTGTGGATGCTACCAAACCGAAGAAATTGAACCTAAACCCTGGCGATAACTATGATGAGTTCAAGATCAATGATGAAATAGGGCTGATCGAAAAAACACTTAAGAACTCCGGTTACTTCAGGTTTCGCAAACAATACATTTCGGTCTTGGTCAATGACACCATCGGTGCAAGAAAGGTTGATCTGGAATTCTCGATTTCCCCACCGGAAAACAACAATGCATCGAGGCGTTATAGAATTTCCAGGGTAAACTTCATAGAGGATGCAAGTATTGAGCTTGAAAATGCAGCCAGAGATACTTTGAACTACAAGGGCGTTCGCTACACTTTTTATCAGTCCTATGTCAAGGTCAAACAATTGGATCAAAAGCTGAAGATCTATCCTTATCAATTCTATAGCCTTGACAATACCCTGAAATCCCAAAGAAACCTTGCCAACCTGAATATGTACAAGTATTCGAACATCAGGTATGATTCTGCAGAAGGTGGGTTCCAGGCGTATATCTATACAACGCCATTACCGAAGTATACCACCTCATTTGAGATGGGAGCCGCCGTCACACAGTGGTTACCCGGACCATTTGGATCGCTTTCATTCAGAACAAGGAATATTTTTGGAGGAGCCGAGTCCCTGGATATCAATGTGAGAGGAAAGATCGAAGCACAAACAAGTTTTGCTTCCGAAACCAATTTTTATCAAAGTGCGGATATAGGTGTATCGGCGGGTTTGACTTTCCCGAACATCGCTTTTCCCTCACCATTCAGGTTTAAATTCAATGATCAGAATCCAAAAACCACGATCGTCGCAGGCTACATTTTTTCATCAAGGCCTGAGTATGCAAGACATAATGCAAACACTCACCTCAGGTACAGTTTCTCACCGAAGACCAACAAAACATGGTCTTTTAGGTTTTTTGATTTTACACTTGTGCAAACCGATGTCAAAGACCCAAGGTTCAAGGACTACCTTTTGCTTCTGCAGGAAAATGGGAACAACCTGATATACTCTTTCAGCAATTCACTGATCACAAGCATGAGTGCAGAATATGTTTACAATGATTTCAAGCTGAATCAGAACAAAAAGGCCAAATACTACAACCTCTTCTTTGAATCCGGCGGGACGGTTTTCAACGTACTGGAAAGGAATACCATTGAACCAAACGACACGGTTTTGGGGCTTCAGTATTACAAGTATTTTAAGGGCAGCTTTGATTATCGAAAGTACTACCCCACCACCAGGAATTCTACTGCAGCTTTCAGATTTACATCTGGCTTGGCTTACCCGTACGGAGTCAATGAGGCCATGCCCTATGAAAAATATTTTTTCCTGGGAGGCAGCAACACCATGAGGGCATGGAAACCCAGGAGGCTGGGACCTGGCTCATTTGCCGTCAAGGATGAAAACGGTCAGATAACATACCGTTTTGAGCAGCCGGGGGAAATCCTGCTTTTGGCCAACCTTGAATGGAGGTTCGACATCTACCGATTTCTAAAAGGAGCATTATTTACCGATGTTGGAAACATCTGGAGGATCTTTCCCAACCCCACGCAGCCCGGAGGTGAATTCAGTCTGGACAGGTTTTACAAGGAAATCGCGGTCGGAATCGGATATGGATTCAGGTTTGATTTTTCATTTATAGTCCTCAGGGTAGACGCCGGAATCAAGTTATATGATCCCGCATTACCCGAGGGCGAACGTTTCGTGGGAGGCAATCTGGATAATTATGATCCTCTGAATCAGCAGTCTACGCTTTGGAATATCAGTATCGGATATCCTTTTTAGTATTCGAGAAGCTCCCGGAAAATCTCCGCAACCTGATCGGCATTGGGTAGGATCTGTTTTTCCAGGTCCACATTTAGCGGGATAGCCGGAACATTTTTAGCTCCCAAAAGCCTGACCGGTGCATCCAAATACTCAAAACATTCACTTGATATCCTCCCTGCCAATGATTCGGCATAGGAATTCATGATCTGCTCCTCTGTTAATACGAAGACTTTGTTGTGAACTTTTACGCGCTCAAAGATCAGGTCTGCGTCATAGGGATACAGGGTTCTCAGATCCAGTACCTCGATCATTCCTTCATAATCCTTGGCCGCATTTCTGGCCCAATGCACTCCCATTCCATAGGTGATCACCACCAGTGACTTACCTTCTTCAATTTTTGAGTCATCGGCTTCAAGGTCAATCCTACCCCTGCCAAGAGGAATAATATACTTATCGTCAGGAAGAACGGTCTTGGCTCGATCTGTCCCTGGCACTTTGGACCAGTAAAGCCCTTTGTGTTCCAGCATTACCACCGGATTTGGGTCAAGAAAGGCAGCTTTGATCAAGCCTTTCATATCCGCGGCGTTGGAGGGATAAACGACTTTGATTCCCTTAATCGCCAACAAGGCTGATTCTACCGAGCCGGAATGATAGGGACCACCACCGCCATAGGCTCCTATGGGCACACGGATCACGCTGGAGATCGGAAATTTCCCCTGGGTGATATAACAGGACTTGGAGAGTTCTTCCACAAGCTGATTCAAAGCCGGCCAGATATAATCGGCAAACTGTACCTCTACGATAGCCTGGGCTCCCACAGCTGACATCCCAGCGGTGGATCCGACAATATAGGCTTCCTGGATCGGGGTGTTAAACACCCGGTCATCACCATATTTTTTGGCCAGCAGAGCGGCTTCCCGAAATACGCCCCCTAAACGGCGTCCCACATCCTGTCCGTAAAATAATGCCTCTGGGTGATCACGGAGGATCTCGTTGATGGCATGGAGGGCCGAATCAACCATAACCTGCTTCTCCCCTTTCTTCGGGTTTCGCTCACCCTTTTCCTCGGTAACAGGGCTTGGAACGAATTCATATTCGGCGGCAAGAGTGATATCGGGGTCCGGAGAGCTTTTGGCCTTCTCAAACTCCTTTCTTACAAAATCACCTGTCTTCCTGACAATTGCGTCGATCTTCCTTTTTTCAATGCCGAGCTCAAGTAGCCTCTTATTCAACCTCGGTAAAGGATCCATTTGATCATGTTTCTTCAGATCATCTTCTCCCCGATACCATTCCCTTCTTACACCGGATGTATGGTGACCTAGCAACGGGCAATCCGCATGCACCAGAACCGGTCCTTTTCTCTTTCTTACATGCTCAAAGACCCGGCCCATTTGAACATAAGAATCCTCAAAGTCATAGCCTGTCACCCTGATCCTTTCAAGACCTTTGAATCCAGCTGCATATTCGTATGCATCCATGGCCCTCATTTCCTCTCCGGTCGCTGATATTCCCCAATCATTATCCTGTACGAGGTAAATGATGGGCAATTTTTTGAGTACGGCCATTTGAAATGCTTCGGCTACCTCTCCTTCGGTGACCGATCCATCACCTAACGAGCACATGACCAGAGGTTTCACCTTTTCCTTATTCCTGATCAGTTTTCTTCCTTCCAGGTACTGAATCCCATGCGCCATACCGGTTGCTGGGATAGCCTGCATCCCTGTCGCCGAACTCTGGTGCGGGATAGTCGGGAATCCCTTTTTCTTGATTGCCGGATGACTATAATAAGAACGCCCCCCTGTAAAAGGATCGTTCTTCTTCGCCATGAGCTGCATCATCAACTCACTCGGTTTCATTCCAATCCCAAGCAAGATGGACTCATCACGATAGTAAAGAGCTGCATAATCATGCTCTGTCAAATGGAAAGCGGTGGCAAGCTGAATAGCCTCATGACCTCTGGAGGTGCTATGAACATATTTGCTGACGAACGCCATTTCCTCATCATACAGTTCGGCCATATGACGTGCGGTTTGCATCAACTCAAAAGCCTTCAAATAGACCCCCGAATCAAATCGGGGTTTGGCTGTTTTACTCTCAGGTTTTACCTTGCTTTTTACAGGCATCTAGCAGTCTTGAAATTTGCTGTGAATATAGCAAGTTTGGAAGGCTCAAAGGGACAAAACAAGCGAAAATCAAATGATCTCAGGCATAGACCAATCACTCACTTTATTCTTTAACGGGCTTCATTCACCTTTCTTCGACAGGTTCATGCTCTTCATCACCACTCAGGAAACCTGGTACCTGTTTTATGCATTTGTCTTAGCCTACCTGGGCTATCATCAAAAGAAGGGATTTATCATCAGTGTGATCATGATCGCGCTGCTGATCACCCTGGCAGATCAGACTTCCAGCGGGTTTTTGAAACCCACGGTAAAACGCCTAAGACCATGCCATGAACCGGCCATAAAAGAACAGATCCATAATCCCGGCGGCTGCGGTGGTCAGTATGGGTTTACCTCTTCTCATGCCAGCAATCATTTCGCGGTGGCATTCTTTCTTTTCCTCCTTTTCCGAAAAAGATTCAAATACACCTGGGTTCTGTTTATATGGGCCGGGTTGATCGCCTACTCCAGGGTTTATTTAGGAGTTCACTATCTCGGAGATATCCTAGTGGGGTCTATCATCGGTTCTGTTTATGGGGTATTGGTATACAGATTCGGTATTTTTCTCTCCGAAAGACTGAATTGGAAGTTTAGCCTCGACTGAAATAATCCGCCCTAATCAGGGAACCGAGCAAGCCTCCCAGGCCCCCGATCAATCCTCCGATCAAAGAGGAAAGAGTCACCATGATCATTCCACTTGGGAGAGAAAACATTTCTGCCATCCTCGTAGAAAGGATAGAGTCATTCTGTGTATCAAGGAAGACGGTAATGACAAACCATGCCAAAAAAACCCCGAGAAATCCCCACAAAAAACTTGAACTCCCGGCCCCTCCAAAGATCATTGCAGCCGCCAGACCCACCACAAAAACCGACCACCATGGAAAAATCCATCCCACAATCAATGCACCGATAAAACAGAAAATAAATCTTTTCATTTTGCTTTGCTTATAGTCCAAACAGCCAGATTATCCTCCTTGGTTTGTTGATCATAAGAAAGGAGATTTAGAGGCACAAGATCTCCCGTAGACCAATTCTCCATGAAATTTGAATAGAACCTGCTTCCGGGATTACCACTTTGACCTCCCGGAATAGCACCATAGGCTTCGGGTTCATCTTTCATTTCGGCAACGAATCGCCAGGAAGGGCCATGCTTATGTTTCTGCTTATTGATCACATGCTTTCCTCCTCCTATGGGAAGCCCATAAATGCCCATACCGGGAATTTCCGCCACATGAGGCACTGAAGGATTATTGACATCCATCCAGATCCATTCTCCCGGGTCTTCACCAAATTCATTTCCTAACTCTTTCACGGCCATTTTAAAGGCTATGGTCAGGATATATCTACTCGTTTCTGTTCGCTCATCAGTGGTCTTATCATCATACCAGGAAGATTCCAATGAGTCCATGATCATTTCTGCCGTGACCAGTACATCAGGATATACATTTCCGCTCTCGGTCTCAAGATCATCATCCCAAATCTTTCGTTCCATATATTCCCACCAAAAAACAAAGATGCTTGCGCCGACTTCTTCCGGCCCCATGATCCTATTCCAGGAAGAAACAATCTCGAAGGCTTCCTTTTCCTTATCCGTAAGATTATCCTGTATAACCTTGGACAACATGGCCTTCAATACCTTGTCTGCAAAAAGGTTCCTACTGTCCAATTGCAAAGCCATCATGTCACTCGCTGTAACACCTTTCGATTGCTCCAGCACTTGATTTATCCTTCTTCCCCTCATATAGGGATCAAAATCCCATTGGATGTAATAGGGATAAGTAGAATCCGTACTGTGCTGGTTGGCCGAGCTCACAAAGCCCCTGGGAGGGTTCTTAACATGCGGATTCTGCAGATAGGGAATTCGTGTCTCCCAGGCATGGGACTTATCCTTACCATCCAATAGAAACTTACCCTGGTCTTTCCACTTCAGTGGTAGTTTTCCAATAACCCATAGGCCTATATCGCCCTCGGTAGTTGCAAAAACAAAATTCTGTGAAGGACAAATGAAGGATGATATGGCATCGACGCAGTCATCATAGTTTTTGGCCCTATTGAGTTTAAGGAATGTCCGAATCTCATTCGAGGGATCATGGGCAGTCCATCTCAAGGCAAAACCGAAAGGAGCCACACCCTTGTATCTCGGAAGGCTGGGAACGGTTTCCCCACCTTTTCCCAGATAAGCTATCGGGCCCAAATGGGTGATCGGAATGCTGATCTCCTTGGCCTCCTCTCCTTTTATTTTGATGGTCTCGGTCCGGAATTCGGTCTTCTTCCATTCACCATCATAGAGGTATTCCTCCATGGATTCATCCTTAAACTCGATCTTGTACCAGTCCATGATGTCCGGACCTACATTGGTTGATCCCCATGACACATGCTCGTTGAAACCCAGAATCACTCCCGGAGCTCCGGGAAAGCTGGCTCCGTAACTGTTGGTGCCAGGGGCGTTCATATGGATCAACATCCAAATGGAAGGAAGGCGCTGATTCAGGTGCGGATCATTTGCCAAAATAGGTCTTCCACTTCTGGTTCTTGATCCATGAACCGCCCAGTTATTGCTTCCATTATCGGGATCAGGTTTCACCGGAGCATTGTATCCAACAGGCAAAACGGGATTCCGATAGTTCAGCGGAGGTTTGGGTATTTCAAGGGTATCAAATTCAAAAAGCGTACCCTCGGGAATGATCGGCTCTATGTCCTCATGATCCGAGGGAAATATGGATTGAAAAAGATCATAACCAAAGCGATTCAAAAGCTCTGTTTTTGCAAAATCATCCTTATCCTCCGTGAGATCCCAGGCCATGTACTTTAAGAAGAGGGCTGTTTTAAATGGCGTCCAAGGTTCCGGTGAGTAATCCAGGATCTTGTATTCCAAAGGGTAATCTCCGGGATCCAGGGAATTAATGTATGCGTTCACTCCATCGGAATAGGCTTGTATCGCAGTCCAGGAGGCTTCATCATCCTTCACTGATTCCATGGTTTTTTCGGCCGCCCAGGTCATTCCTATTCTTCTCTGAAATTCATCGAGTTGAAGTGCCTTTTTTCCCACCAGCTCGCAAAGCCTGCCGGAAGCAAAATAGATTTGAAACTCCATTTGCCATAGCCGGAGTTGGGCGGTGACATATCCCTGTGCGAGATACAGATCATGATCATTCTGAGCGTAGATGTGGGGTACCAGATTCTCATCCCAGATGATCCTTACTTCATCCTTTGCTCCATCGATCTTGATGTTTTTATTCCTGAAATGATCAAAGCCTTCGGCATTCTGCCAAAATCCGCTATAAGGATTTAGTAACTTCCCTAAAGGAGGCACATCCTCAATCTTATGATTCAAAAGGAGAATGAAGGAAATGCTGATTATCAGGGTTAGGACTTGTTTTACCTTTGCCATTTAAATATTTTAATCGCCCGACAAAGAAATATACATTTTGAAAGTTTACAGGCAATTCATACTTGTTTTATTTTTTGTGGGCATATCGAGTCAAACGCTTCATGCCCAGATCTTCGCAGGAAGATTAACCCTAGAAATAAAGATCCTTGAGGAAGGGGTTTGGAAATCGTTTACCTCCCGTGATTGCATGATCAAAGCAGATTACAAAGAAGGAACCTTCCGATTCGAAGTGAGGGCAGGCAATGTGTACAGTAAGAACGGGGAATTTGAGCAGCAGGAGTTCTTTGACTACATCGAAGGATCCCATTCGGATCGAATTACTTTTTATGGCAACTTCACTCCTGAGGATAACTATATGTTTGAAAACCCAACTCAAAACTGCAAGGGTGAAATGACCGCTCCCTCAGGTACAATTGATACTGAAATAGTCTTGAGAACCACCAGGTATAGAAACGACGAGACCAGAAGACAATTGGTGATAGAGAAAACCCTGACGAGTCCTCCGCTAAGAGAGGGGCGTCAGGTAATGTTTTTGATCGATGGGATCATGACCCGCCTGGATTGATGGAAACAACAATAGGTTCGGATATTTCAAAGGCAAGCCAGCTTCTGGCCTCTGATGAGATTGTGGCTGTTCCAACAGAAACCGTCTATGGCCTGGCAGGTTCCGTATTTTCACAAAAGGCGGTTGCAGAGATCTTCAAGGTAAAAAACCGACCTGAGTTTGATCCGCTCATCGTTCATACTTTCAACACCGATGAAATTCGAAGTAAGATCGCTTTGGAAAATGATCCGAGGATCGACTTGATCGAAGATCGCTTTTGGCCGGGTCCGATAACAATAGTGGTCAAAAAAAGACCTGAGATATCCGAAATCATTACCGCAGGCCTCGAGACCGTGGCGATACGAATCCCCGATCACCCCGTATTGCTTGATCTGCTGAAGGCATTCAAGGATCCATTGGCAGCTCCAAGTGCAAATCCCTTCGGCTACATTTCGCCGACAACCGCAGAGCACGTAAAAGATCAGCTCGACGGACTGATCCCGTATATCCTTGAGGGAGGCGACTGCCTTGTCGGCATAGAGTCAACGATCATTGACCTGTCCTCTCCTACGGTCAGAATACTTCGAAAGGGAAAGATTCTACAGGAAGAAATAGAGGATTGCCTGAAAGAGTCAGTAGAGATGGTTGAGTACGAAACGAGAAGCTCACCCGGAAGTTTCGGCAAACATTACAGTCCGGGAGTTCCCTGCCGTGCATTCGAAAGATCTCAATACCCTGGAATAAAAAAAATGGGTTTGAATACAGGGGTGATTGCCTTTAACCAAATATTCGATGATATCCCGGAAGAGAATCAACTTCTTTTGTCTCCTTCGGGGGATCTTGGAGAAGCCGCCCATAACCTTTATGCTCATCTTCGCGAGTTTGACAAGGAGAACTTTGACAGAATACTGATTGAGAAGGTACCCAATAAGGGACTGGGAATTGCGATCAATGACCGGATCGACCGGGCTTCAACCGATTGACCTTGCTATATTTGAAAGAAAAAAAATGAAATATCTCCTACTCCTTCTAAGCACCTTCTTTTTTGCATGTTCCGGCCCGGATAGCAACAATGCCAATGAAGAAAAATCAGCCATGGAAGAACCGGAGATCATTTTTGCGTTCTATGGAGACACCATCTCCACAGATGGGACAAATGCAATGGCGGATGTTGCCCAAATGGTCTCTGAAACCGGAACCGTAAATGCTAAAATTGAGGGCACCATAACATCCTGTTGCCAAAAAAAGGGATGCTGGATGAAAATGGATGTTGCCGGGTATGACGAACCTATCAGGGTAACCTTTAAGGATTACGGTTTTTTTGTTCCCTTAAACTCGGCGTCAAATTGGGCTGTTGTCGAAGGAAAAGCTTATCTGGACACCACATCGGTTGAGACCTTGAGGCACTACGCTGAAGACGCAGGAAAAACAGAAGAGGAGATCCTGGCTATCGATCAACCCGAAGTGACAATTTCCTTTGAAGCATATGGTGTGGCGATTAAGGAGAGCGAAGTTTCAACTGAGGGCTAAAAGGCTTTTTTTCTTTGATTTTAAAGGCTTTCTGGATAGTTTTCCAACTTGATAACTCAGCTTTAAAGGGAATAATTTTGTATAATTAAACCACCAATACTACTAGGATGAACTTACCAAAAAGCCTACTAAACCAGTTATTTATTTTAATGGCATTGGTTACATTTTTGTCTGCCTGCGGGGGGGATGAAGGAAGTACCAGCCAGGAATCCGAACTCCAGGACGTTCAAATCGACGAGGGAGATGAAGAACTAAAAAAGGAATTCCGAGCAGCCATTGATGAACTTCCCTCACCTCTTGAGATCTCAAAATTTATTCAGGAGACCGGTGCCGCCTATATGCCGGATATTTTGAACAAGTATCAAAACGTGGACAACTACAGTTCCACCAACTATAAAAGGGCTTTGAATCTTGGAGTTTATGGTGCTGACCTGGGCTATTCCTGTGTATACTACAATGTGCCGGATGTGCTTCAGTTTATGGATGCTTCCAAAAAACTTTCTGAAGAATTGGGAATCTCCGGAGTATTTGAGCAGGAAAAAGTTCAGGAATTCGAGCAAAGCCTGGTGGATCGGGATTCTTTGATCAAGGTAGTGACTGAAAACATCTATATGGCCGATCAGGTATTGATCGAAAATGATAATCTGGATGTTGCCGCTCTGGTATTGGCGGGAAGCTGGGTTGAAGGCCTTTATATCTCTACCTCTATTGTTAAAAATTATCCCAGGGATATTCCTGAGGAATTTATACTTCAGATACTCAATCCGATTATCAATGAAATCGCTAACCAGGGCCAGACTCTCGGACAAATGCAGGATATCCTCAACAAATTTCCCGACAATCCCCAGATCACAGACCTGAATTCACAACTCAATGATCTGGCTGCCCTGTATGCATCCATCGATGAGAATGAAGTCCAGGGTGAAGGAGGTGATGATGTCAATGAAGTTATGGACGGCGCTCAGCTTTCTCTGACCACAGAAGAACTCAATGAGATTACCGCCATGGTCGAAAATATTCGATCGGAAATGGTGAAATAAAAACGAAGCCCCTCGGGGCTTTTTTTTTGCCTTGTGATTTATGGATCCTAAAAAAAGAATAGAAGAGCTCAGCGATAAGATCAATTACTACAACGCACAGTACTATGTAAATGATCGATCCGAAATAAGCGATTTCGAATTCGACAAGCTTCTGGAAGAGCTACAAAAGCTGGAACAAGAGCATCCTGAGCTAAAAATGCCTGACTCTCCGACTCAAAGGGTTGGAGGGGATATCACAAAGAAATTTGAGGTCGTTGAGCATGAGTACCCAATGCAATCGCTTGGAAACACCTATTCAAAGGAAGAGTTACAGGAGTTTGACAAAAGAGTTCAAAAGGAGCTTGGGAACCGCCCCTATACATATTTATGCGAACTCAAATTTGATGGGGTAGCCATAAGCCTGAAGTATGTAAACGGTATACTCGATCAGGGGATTACAAGAGGTGATGGAAAAAAGGGAGACCTGATCACCAACAATATCAAAACCATCAGGTCGATTCCGTTGAGGGTCACTAATTCTGAAGCTCCAAAGAAATTTGAAGTCAGGGGTGAGATCTTTTTTCCGATCAAAGAATTCAATCGTATCAATGAGGAAAGAGCGGATATCGGTGAGGAACCCTTCGCTAACCCGCGAAACACCGCCTCCGGAACATTGAAGATGCAGGATTCCGCTGTGGTCGCTTCAAGAAATCTTGATTGCAATCCCTATTTCCTGATCGAAGAAGAAGAAAGCTCTTCCTCTCAATCCCAGGGGCTTGAAAAATTGACCTCCTGGGGTTTCAAGGTTTCACCGAGTTTCAAAATTTGCGAAGGGATACAGGATGTTTTGGAATACATCGAGTCCTGGAGAAAAAAGCGATTCGACCTTCCCATGGAAACCGATGGGATCGTCATAAAGGTCAATGAGAAAAGCAATCAAAAGATCCTGGGATCAACAGCAAAAAGTCCCAGATGGGCTATCGCTTATAAGTATCCCTCTGAATCCCAAAAGACCAGGCTAAACTCCGTTGATTACCAGGTAGGAAGAACAGGGGCCATCACCCCAGTGGCCAATCTGGAACCAGTCCCGATTGCGGGCACCATAGTAAAGAGGGCTTCCTTGCATAATGCCAACGAAATCACAAGACTGGATCTACATATCGGAGATATGATCAGTGTGGAGAAGGGCGGTGAGATCATTCCCAAGGTCACCGGAGTGGATATGGAGGCCAGGACTGCAGAGGCAAGACCGGTCATATTTCCAAGCAATTGCCCTTCATGTGGTACGGAGCTGACTATCATTGAAGGAGAAGCGAATCACTACTGCCCCAATTGGGAATTCTGTCTCCCGCAGGTGAAAGGAAGGATCGAGCATTTTGTCTCTAAGAATGCCATGAATATAGATTCATTGGGATCAGAGACCATTGAGGGATTGATCCTGAAAGGGCTCATTAGGGATTATGGAGACCTATACACCTTAAGCTATGATGATCTGATCAATCAGGAACTCGAGGTAACCTCTGATTCGTCTGACAAAACGGTGCGCAGACTTTTGGAAAAATCAGTTGAGAACATTTTGGCGGGCATCTCGAATTCCAAAGATCAACCCTTTGAAAAAGTTCTTTTTGCCTTGGGCATCAGGTATGTAGGACAAACGACGGCCGAGGTTCTCGCCGAACATTTTGAAACCCTGGACAAGCTTATGCAGGCGGGTCAGGAGGAACTTGAGGAGGTTTACACCATCGGTGGACG
>JANQHS010000290.1 GCA_028282565.1 Cytophagales bacterium
GCTCCGTTCAAGGGTCTTGTGGTCAGGGCCAGAAATTCGTTGCTCCATTCAAGATTTGCGTGAGCATCGTCATCAGATCCTGATAGATAGCTATTCGCGGCTGCGGACAAATACTGGGCTGCCCGATGTAGGGTTTCGATCATGGACCCTAAATTAAACCACTTCTACCCCTTTCCAAAAGGCTACGCGCCCCTCAATGTTCTTGGCCAGGTCCGAAGCTTCCGGGTAATACCAGGCAGCATCTGAATTGGTATCTCCATTCACCTGGACATTATAGTACGAAGCCGTTCCTTTCCAATGACAAACCGTATGTGTTTCTGAGTCCTTGAAATATTCCTCATTCAGGGATCCTTTCGGGAAGTAATGGTTCCCTTCAATAACTATGGTATCATCGCTTTCCGCCAATACCGTGTCTTTCCAAATTGCTTTCATGGTCTTTCCTTTTCGAAGATAATGTCAGTAAAAAATTGATTCGAGTCGAAAAAGGTTTCTACGATTCGCAGGTTTTGTCGTGCGGCGACATTTTGAATTTCCTCCAATGTAAACTTCCTGGATATTTCGGTATGGATCCTTTCCCCCTGATCAAAGTGGAAGGTTTTATCCAGGAACTTTATTCTCACGTCCTGATCCGCTCTTGACACCAAAAAGCTTTGGGCCAACCCCGTAGCTTCATCATATTCAGGTTCATGGTCAAAAAGTGCAAGGTTGAAATTTCCACCCAACTCATTGTTGATCCGCTCGAGAAGATTCAGGTTAAAATCCCTTGTATATCCCTTGGAATCATTGTATGCAGGTAAAACGATCTCAGATGATTTCTTCAGATCAAAACCAATGACCAGTTTGTCCGTTGGCCCCATGAGCCTGCTCAACCTGCCGACAAACTCCTCGCTCTGCCGAGGCGTGAGATTGCCAACGTTGGAGCCAAGGAAAAGAATGATCTTTTTATCCTTGGAGTGAATTTGTTCAAGGGCTTTGAAATATTCACTCTTAATACCCATCATTTGAACCCTCGGCAGAACATTCTTGATCTTCCTTTCAAGAAGGTCAAGGGCATTTTGAGAAATATCTATGGGCCTAAAATGGTAGTTATGACCGTTAAGAACTTTCAGGAGTTCGATCGTTTTGGTGCCATCTCCTGCTCCCAATTCATAAATATCAACCGGCTCGGAATTGATCCCGATGGAATTCAAAATATCAACGGATTGCTCTTTCCAAATCTCCATTTCGGCCCTGCTGAGATAATATTCCTTCGAATTCATGATCTCAACAAACAGAGCATCACCCCGCTTGTCGTAAAAGTACCTTGAAGGCAAACTCTTCTCTACAGCAGACAGCCCCTCGTTCACATCCCTTCCAAACTCTTCTTTGAAACTCATTTTGCTAATCTTATACCGCTAAACTGCCACTGGAAATGCGGATGAAAAAAATTCCGATATGTTTTTCTGCTATGGCCCGGAGAAGTGGCAACCGATGCTCCTCTCAAAACCATTTGATTGATCATAAATTTCCCATTGTATTCACCGACCGCTCCTGAGGCCCTCTTAAACCCAGGATAAGGCAAGTAGGCACTTTGAGTCCATTCCCAGCGATCCCCCCATTTTATCCGTCCGGAAGCATGTTCCCACTCGAACTCTGTGGGAAGTCTTAAGCCTTTCCATGCAGCGAAGGCATTGGCCTCATAGTAATTAACATGGGTGAGCACATTGTCCGGATCTAGCCCTTTTAACCCTCCAAGACTGAATTGGTACCATTTTCCATCAATATGATGCCAATGCAGGGGTGATTTGACACCTGTTTCCCGGATCCAAGCCCAACCTTCATCTAGCCAAAGATTGAAATCTTCATATCCACCGGCATGAAGAAACTCCAAATACTCAGCATTGGAGACCAATTCTTCCCTGATCGAAAAACTATTGATGAAAACCTTATGAGAAGCTCTCTCATTATCAAAACAAAACCCTTCCCCTTCAAAACCTATTGATGTTAGTTCCTCATCAAAATCAATCCAGGAATCGGAGTTATTTACCTTTTGGTTTAACAGGGAGCCTCCCTCCTTATAAACCGGAAAAAGTGGATTGTGCCCAATGGTGTATTTGAGGTCGGTGATCAACAACTCCTGATGCTGTTGTTCATGATTTAGTCCAAGTTCCA
>JANQHS010000366.1 GCA_028282565.1 Cytophagales bacterium
TAAGATTGGAGATCCTTGAAGAATTGAGAATACAGTCGGAGACATCAAAACAAAAAATACATGAGATAGGCCCTTTTCGGGGTGATGATCAATTGATCAATGCTGCAATCCCGTTGTTTGATTATTACTGGTCTTTGGCTCATGTGGCTCTAGATGTGCCTGCTGATGAGATTCCCATGGTTTTGGATCAGAATATAAAGCGGCAAGCCGAAGAGGAGCAAAAATTCTTCAAGGCCCAGGGTGTATTCGCAGAAGAATACGAGCTATTCCTGTAGGATCTATTGGGGTAATCTCACCCTTTTACAACCTGCGGCCGTAACGCTGAAGGTCTCCGGTCCCCAGGACTTTCCATCGCATTTTGCAACATAGGTGTAGCTCCCTTCATTCAGCACGAAGTGGGCAACCCCGCTTGAAGCACAAGTAGCAGGTGTAGGGGGGAAAATATAGTTGGTGATTACTGCATTGTATGTGGAATTGTCATTGTAAACCTCTACTTCGATCTCAATCCCGCAGTTTGGATCATGATCCGGCCATACGATTGCCTCACCGAATCTGTAATCAATGGCGCTGTTTCCTCCGCATTCGATATTCTCATATTCTAGAACGATGTTTACCGCCTCTGCATTGGCCATATCGGAAAGCAAAGGAAATTTATGGGTGCTTGTCGCGTTGGAGATCTGAACCTCCAGCCTTGCAAAACTCCGTTCAAAAGAGTCCGATACGAAGGCGAAGTAGTTGAATCCTAGATAATCAAGGCTGTCATTGACAGTGATCGTATCCCGTGGAGAACTTGAGAAAGAACCGGAGTAAACGGTCCTTCCATTTAGAATAAGCGTACCGCTGACGGCATCAGTGCTGTATGGATTCCAGACTTCGATGAGGATCTCATTGTCTTCGAAGTTGATACATCCGATCTTATTGGTGTTTTTTCCGTCCAGGTTGTTGGGGATAATAGAGCTTCCTTTGATTTTCGAACTGCCACCCGGTGCCGGAGAATCATCGCTTTCCGAACAGGTCGAAAAAACAAACAGGTATACAAGACACAGAGTGATGTTAAGATTAATCCACCTCATCGCATTTGCATTGGAAGCAAAAAATAAAGAATTCCCGGACAAGTATGAATTTTTCAGGCAGCTTTGATCACCTGTTCGATAATCCACCAGACCTGGTGATCCTCAAGGTAGGGGTAATGCCGGTGCAGATACCTCAAGAGTTCCGGAGCGTTGGCACCTCCGTCTCTCAGCTTTTTGGTCTCTATCAATGCCTTTCTAAGCATATGCAAAACAGAGAACCTATGTTTAATTGATTTTGAATAGGTTTTTAAACCCATGTTAAGCTTGTGCTTTGGTCCTTCAGGCTTGTTAAGAAATTGTTGAGAAATTATGACCACATTTCATTTATTGGAAAAACGCTCTTAACATTTCCTTTACCTTGTATGGCTTATTTAGAGCCGTCTTCCATAATGGGTACAATAGATCAATAAGAGGTGTGCTTCTGGCATGCCTTTTTTTATGGATTGAGTATTTGAGCCTGTTTTCATATTTGGTCTCTTCTCGAGAATTCTGTCTGATCAGGATTTCCGGTGAAATCCAGAGGGATTT
>JANQHS010000300.1 GCA_028282565.1 Cytophagales bacterium
CTCCGGGATCTGAAGAACTTTTTCCTCAGATGGTACGGACCAAACAATGCTGTTCTGACGGTGGGAGGTGATGTCAAACCGGAAGATGTACTGGTGAAAGCCAAAAAATACTTTGAAAGCATTCCACCCGGCCCGGGCGTTGAAAAAGCGGCCAGCAATGCACCGGTACTGGAAAAGGATATCTACGTAACCGAAGAAGATAAAATAGATCTTCCCCTGTTCCAGATGGTCTTTCCCTCTATGCCACGACACCATGAGGAGGAATATGCCCTGGACTGTTTTGCGGAAATTTTTGGTTCCGGCCCGACTTCTATCCTTTACAAGAACCTCATCAAGAACCAAAAGGCGATCAATGCATTCGCCTATAACAACACCTCGGAACTGGCAGGAGAATTTACGCTTGGTGCATTGGCCAAGCCCGGAACAAAACTTTCTGAGATCGAAAGAATTATCAGGGGCAGTTTTGCCGAATTTGAGAGCACTGGAGTCAACGAGGAAGATGTAAAAAAATTCATAGCGGTCAGGAAATCGACATTGCTTTTCAGCCTGTCCACGGTTTCGGGTCGGGTCTCTCAACTGGCAGCATTCCACACTTTTACGGGTGATGCCGGTTTTCTGAGTCGGGATATTGAATTCTATGAATCCCTTACCCCCGAAAAAGTAATGGATGCCTTTCGAAAATATATCCGGGCGAGCTCATCCCTAAATATAAGCTGGGTACCCAAGGGGCAAACCCATCTGATGAGCAGGGAAGGGAATCTTGGTATTCAGGAAAATTCTATGGCTTCAGAGAAATTGGAGGTCCAGGCGGAAAGAAGTGTTGTCGAGGAATTGGATCGGAGCATAAAACCCGTACATGGCCCTGCTCCCATCATTCCCGTTCCTGATTTCTGGACATCTCAGTTCCAAAATGGAGCAAGATTTATCGGAGCAATTGACAACTCCTTCCCGATCTCAAATATTTCCCTTGTGATCGATGGCGGGGCAAGATCTGTAAGCAATCCCAATGAGAAGGCGGGGCTTTCAAACCTGATGGCCATGATGCTCAATGAGTCCACCCTGAAGCATTCATCAGAAGAGATCGCCAGGGAATTAGACCTTTTGGGAAGCAGTATATCCGCCTCTTCAAGTCAGAATTTTATTTCGTTCAATGTGCAGGCCATGAGTCAAAACATTCATCGAACCATGGATTTTTTAGAGGAGATCCTGATCTCACCAGCATTTGATCCGGAGGATTTCGATCGCCTGAAAAACCAACAGATCGAAGGATTAAAAAACAGAGAAAATCAACCCTCAGCCATTGCAAACCTCGCATTTTCAAAATTGATTTTCGGAAAAAACAACAATCAGGGCAACCCTCTCTCAGGAAGGATCCGATCACTCGAATCCATAGGCCTGGATCAGGTCCGGGATCATTATCTGACTTGCCTGAACCCGGAGGGAATGAGTACCATCATTGTGGGAGACCTGGATCAGGAGGAAGCGATCAAGAGACTGGGGTTTCTTGAAAAACTCAAGCCCTGGAGTTCTATAATACCTCCAAATGGACCGACCCCATCGGAAAACGCGGGAAAAATATTTCTCATTGATATTCCAGGAGCAGCTCAATCCGAGATCCGCATCGGATATTATACAGGACTCAAATTTGATGCGCAAGCGGAATTTCAAAAAAGCACCTTGATGAACTTCCCCTTGGGAGGCGATTTTAATTCAAGGATCAACCAAAACCTTCGCGAAAAAAGGGGTATTACCTATGGGGCAAGAACATTCTTTTCAGGGGATCAGTACGGAGGATATTTTCAGGCTTCCGCCTCAATCGAACAGGATTCG